>JABEVA010000092.1 GCA_013044065.1 Phycisphaerae bacterium | reverse complement strand
TGAAAGCCCCCCGCGGGGGGCTTTCAAAAGCCACGCTCGCTGCTTGGATAGCGGCCCTGGCATCCCCCTATTTTCACCCGCTTGACTTTCTTAGAAGAGAACGGTTGGCCAGAGGTCGCAGGCGCATAATCTTGGAAAGCGTGGGTTATTTTGGCGCAGCACCAAGGGCCACGGCGCGGGGAATAAATGAACCCCGGCGTGTCAGGCCTCAATTTTTTGCAGCTTGGCTATATGCACCATCAGTTCCTCTTCACTCGCCCAGCCAGTGAAGTAAAAGCGAATCATTTCCATGGTGCGCAACGTGGGCTTGCGCCCCGTCCACAGGGCGATAAGCATGCAGGCGATGATCGCCAGGTAAACTTGTATCTCAATACCGTTGGCGCGATGGCTCAATAAATGCCGGCAGCCCAGAATATGCTTGAAAAATCGGAAAAATAACTCCACGTTCCATCTCTGGCGGAAGACCAGCCCCACCACCTCGGCTTCGAGTTTCAGCAGATTCGTGGCAATCAGTAGATACTCGCCCTGCTCCGGGCCGCCATGGCCCCCGTGCCCGGCGCGTTTGCGGTGCGGCTTGCAGGCGATTTTGATCAGTCGTACGGGCACCCGCAGACCGCCGCGTTTCCGATCCGATCCCAGCCACACGAGTTGGTCGGAGAGTATCCCGGCGGCGCGGGCCGAGACGGAAAGCGGATAATCTTCAATGACCTCATAAACACTGTTGTCCTTGATGCGGCAGGTGAACCACGAGCCGATATCGATAATCGCCTGAAAGAGCCGAAAGCAGGCGTAACCCCGATCCTTGATATAGACGTGATTCGGCAACAGACGGCTTGTGAGATTCTCAATCTCACAAGCCTTGGCGGTGGTGAGGTCCATTTCCATCGGCACACCCTTGAGTATGTCAAAATGGGTGTGCAGTTTAATATCCCGCCCCTCAATCATCCTACCGGCAAGCTTGGCCAGGGCGGAGAGTTCCGTGCCGTCCACCGCCGTGAGCAGGCCCGGCAACTGGTCCAATCGCTTATCGTGGGGCAAACACTGGAGTTGCCGCCCCAATTCGGCGACCACCGGCTGGAGCATGTTGGCGTCAAATACCCTGCCCGCCTCGGAGAAACTGCCCAGGCTCGTGGGCGACACGCCCAATTGGGCCTGCACCTTCTTGAGCGTGCTGGCCTGGACCAAACCGCGCATACTGGTAATAACGGGATTGAAGAAGAATAGCAGTTGCAACGCCACGTACTGGTCATAATGCAGAATACGATTGCCGGCCCGATCCCGCAGGGTGCCATGCTCATGCAGCCGCGCCAGCAGCCGCGTGATCTTTTTGAAATACTTGAAGCCCTGAAGCTCCGATTCGCTGATTGGTTTTCGTTTTGCCATTCCCATGGACATTATCATGCGCTATCGGCACCAAATGCGCGAGTCAAGGATTTATTTTATTTTTTTATTTTATGGTTCGCTCGCCCCCGAAGCAAACGCCGGGCCGAACAGGATTGGGCATGGCGAGCAGCCGAGAATAGGTGCCCGCATGGTGATCAAATGCGTCCGAGGCAGGCTTTTTGGCAAGTATAGGACAGAAATTGGGGGCGGATGGCCGATAATTTCCCGATGACCGGAGAAATCCGGGGTGGATGGGCCTTGCGTGCGAGGTCCGGGCTTGACAGTTGTGGGCGAATAAATCAACATGGTTCGGGATTTGGTCCTCATTGCCATTGCCCCGGCTATCTGAAAGGTGGCGTTGCTGGGGAGACTGGTGAACCGGGGCTTGTAGCCGAGGTTCTAAGAGGTGGGCTGACAGGAGGCCAAAGAGTGGCTAAAATAGTCGCACTTGGTCGGGCCGTTTTAATAATAAGATGAGTCCGGCTGTGGTTTGAAGTCGCGGCGGTTGGTTTAGAAGTCGCGGGCACAAGTAACATGTGATGAAAGGTGGCGCATGGCTGATCGCGAGGCAAAAAAGGAAAATAGATCGAACCCTGTGGTCGCAAACTCGGCTAAAATAGTGCGGGGTTGGCGGTTGGGTCGCGCGGTGGGTATGTGCGTGTTGGCATGTGGGGTTGGCTCACTGGTGGGCTGTTCCAATGCCGGAAGTGATCTAAGCAACTATTTGAACCTTCGCAATTCGTTTATGAATCCGTCGGAGGTGGGGCGGTTTGATAAGGCCAATCCGTGGGGCAATGTGGAACCTGTCACATGGCCGATTTTGAATTCATTGGCGGTGAATGATCCGCCACCGGGGCCGTGGCCGGACTCCCGGCGTCCGAGAGTCGCGGATCTTATTCCGTCCACGCGGCCTTATGTGCTTGGCGCGGGTGATGTGGTAACGGTGTCCGTGTTTCAGTTGGTGGTGCCGGATCAGGAATCAGTACAGACCCGGCAGATCAACACCCAGGGCGACATCACGCTGGACTTTATCGGTACGATCAAGGCAAAAGGGTTGACGACCCGGCAGTTGCGGCGGCGCATTGTACGCATTTTGATTCAAAGCGGGGAGATGTCCGCACCGGGACCGCACCAGCCCGGTCCGCAGGTAAATGTGGATTTAACCCAGGCCAAACGTCGGGTGTTTTCGATTATTGGCGGCGCTCGCGCCGGTACGTACAACATCACCTCGCCGAGTTTTCGTCTGCTCGACGCCTTGGCTCTGGCGGGCAACCCCACGCCGGATCAGGGTGTGCGCTGGATTTACGTGATTCGTTCGCCGGAAAATAAGGTCAAGGCGGAACATGGGCCTGGGGCGTTGCCGACGTCGGTGCCCAGTACAAACACTGCCGCGGGTGGCTCATCGGGTACGACCACCGCCCAGGAACTGAAGGCATTGCAGCACGAGATCGAATCGTCGGAAACAAACCATGGCAAGACTTCCGCGAAGCTGCTCAAGAAAGAACAGGACTTGCTGACCAAATCGCTGGAATCGTCGGGCAACGCACCGCGCCAGCATTTCGTGTATGTGAACCATCATTGGGTGCCGCTGCCATCGAAGACAAAAAGTGGCAGCACCACCATGCCCTCGCCGGTAAAGCCAGCAGGTACGGCGAAGTACCAATTTTCAAACATGGCGCGACGGAAAGAAAAGTTGCCATATCAGGATCTGGTGATCCGCATTCGGGTACGCAAGCTGCTGGAAGGCAATCCGCGTGAGAACATCATCATCCGGCCAGGCGATATCATTCGCATACCGTCGGCCAAACCTCAGTATTACTATGTCATGGGCAATGTGAATCGGCCGGGCGTCTATACCTTGACGGGGCAACGCATCACTTTGAAGATGGCGGTGGCGGCGGCAGGCAATCTGGGTGGCTTGGCCATACCGCGACGGTGTGAGCTGATTCGCCGCATCGGTAAGAATCAGGAAACCATCATTCAGGTGAATATGCAGGCCATTTTTGACGGTGAAGAGCCGGACATTTTCCTCAAACCCAATGATGTGCTGAATGTGGGTACCGATGCCATCGCCCCATTTTTGGCGATATTTCGCAACGGTTTCCAGGCGGCGTATGGGTTTGGATTTACCTATGACCGGAACTTTTACATCCAGCCGGTTATCACGAAGGGCGGATAATCGGCGATTGGCCTTTTCCTCGCAGCCGCGTTCACCGGGGGTGAAGATACCGCTGGAGAAACGGTGCGTTAAAGCGCCCCGGCGCTTGGGGCGGCATATGTCCTGTAATATCGTGATTGCGAATGCTTGACGCCGGTGGCGGCACAAAGGTCGATTCTGCGCCTGAACCAAGGGGCTGGCATTTCGTAACATCAGCGGGGTTGATGAAATGGCCTTGGGCTTATGTGATCAGGAAAATTGTTGCCATCTTGGCTCGAAAACTGGCGGTCAACCTGATATAATCTTTAGCGTGCCATGGAAGGTGTGGGGAGCTGAAATTAGAGCCAAAGCGCTTGCAGCATGAGCACGCTGGGAACCGATAATAATAGGCGGCGTGGGGTGCCGTCGCTGCGGACTTGTGACCGCAATGGCCGTGTCGAGGGTGGCGGACGGGGCCGGAATGGCGGGTGTTTGGCAGTTGACGATGCCAATCTGGTGGTCGCGGTCGCAATCCCGGGCCCAACAATAGCGGAGCTTTTGAAATAATGAGTAGCCCAACCACAGGTTCGGATCAAGCGTCGGGCAGATCAGCGCTGAATGCCGGAGGGGCCACGCCGGCGCGGCGGTTTGAGTACTCCACAGCACCAAAAGTGCGTGCGCCGGTGCGCGGGGGAGGAAGTGTAAGTCCGGTGGCGTGGCTGATTATCGCGCTGATGGTTCTAGAGTTCCTGGTGCTTTACCGGATCAATTTAATGCAATTGGTTTCGGTATGGTATTCGAATCCGAATTTCAGCCAGGGTTTTGCCATACCATTTATCAGCGCGTTTTTTGTTTATCAGCAGTGGCCGGTGTTGAGATCGCTGGAGCCACAGCGCAGCGCTGTGGGGCTGGCGCTGCTGATTTTCGGGACGGCGACGCAGGTGCTGTTTTTAGTCACGGGACAAATTCAGTTTTCCGAGTTAAGCATGTTGGTGGTGCTCTTTGGCATGTTCCTGTGGATGTTGGGCTGGAATTATATGAGGCTGCTGTGGCTGCCGATATGCTATTTATTGTTCATGATTCCTCCACCGCAAGCGTTGTATGTAAAACTTACAACGCCACTACAATTCCTGGCGGCCTCGCTGGGAGGGCATTTGCTGACGATGTTCGGGATACCGGCGATAGTGACGGCTACGCAGATTCACGTGCAGGTTCGGGCGCACTGGGATTCTTTGGATGTGGCCCAGGCGTGCAGCGGGATCAGGAGTTTGACGGCATTTTTTGCGTTGGCGATTGTGCTGGCATACAGTGTGCCGCGGCCGGTGTGGCAGAAGTTGTTTTTAGCCTTGTGCGCCCTGCCAATTGCGATTTTGTGTAACGCCCTGCGGGTAGCGCTCACTGGGGTGTTATTTGTTTCTGCGGGGCAGGAGTGGGCCAGAGGCAGCACCCATGCGAGTTTAGGGATGTTGATGCTGATTCCGGCGATGTTTTTACAGTTGGGGACGGCGTGGGCCTTGGATCATATTTTTATTGAGGATACGACTGTGGTTTCGACGGCCGGAGGCGGCACATGACATCCTTGTCGCGCACCAATCAACATCTGATATTGGCGGGCATCACCGCAGTGGCGATTCTGGGAGCAGGACTGCTGTCGCTGGAATGGGCCCAGGCCAAAATGGGAATGGTGTTGCAAAAAACACCCACACCGCTGCAGGCACCGTTGCCCAGTTTACCGCTTACATTGGGTGTGTTTAAGGTTCCGCCTGGTTCAGCGGATGAACGCTTGTCTGCGGAGACGCTGGCGGTATTGGGCACGCACGATTACCTGATCCGCAAGTATGAAGATACGGCGATGCCGCCGGACAGTCCGGCGTCGGTCGTGCAGATCAATTTAAACTATTATCCGACGGACTTTGCCACACCCCACGTACCCAATGTCTGCTGGGTGGGGGCAGGTTTGCAGCGCGTTAAGGACGACCTTATTACCATTAAAAATGTGCCGCACGCCGATGGTAAGCTAACGGATATGCCGATGCGGTTCCTGGCGTTTGCCAAACCCAACGGGGCCGGCAGCGGCATGCCCTTGATGTTCAGCCATCAATCTGGTGGAGAGTACATTAATACCGCGTACACGTTTCAGGTGGATGGCAAGTACGCGCCCAACACCCAGCAGGTGAGTGCCATGTTTTGGCATGCCAGGAGCAAATACGGCTACGACTGCAAAATTGAGGTGGATGTGCTGGGGCCTTCCACCCGTGCCGAGGCTCGAAAAACCATTAGCGCGTTTATCCGCGCGGCTCTGCCGTCCATTGAGCGAATTTTACCAAACTGGAAAAAACTCAACGCACCTTCAGCCCGAGGGGCGGCGGCGATGAATAAAACGGTGCCACCGTCGTAAGTGGCCCGGCGATTTGAGATTGGATACCGGTTGCTCGGGAACGTCAGCAAGGCGATGAATCCGGACTTCCGGAAAACTGTCAAAGAGGATATCAATGGCTAGAAAAGTAAATACAAGATTCCTGGCGATACTTTTAACCGTGCTGGTGGTTATTATTGGCGTGGGGGCGGGCATATTTTGGATTAAAAATCGGCTGGAGAATAATCCCACCCGATTGGAAAAAGAGGCCCGGGCTTACTTGAAGGCCGGCCACGTGACCTTGGCAATTCAGGCCTACCAGCGGGCTATTATCGCCACCGAACGCCAGCATCTACCGGGGGCTGCGCCGCTGCTGTACACGGTGGGCAATCTGTTTTATGCCAATTCGAACAAGCATCGCCGCTGGATCGACCAGGCGTTTCAATCGTGGAATGCCGCGGTTCGCACCGATGCCGGGTACATGCGGGCGCAACGCCGATTGTTACACAAATCAGCCAAATATGCCGAGTTAATGCCGTCCGCCGGGGCGTGGGGCCAGGTGCGGCAGACGGCCGACGCGGTCTTGAAGGTGAATACCAAAGATGCCGAAGCCTACCGGTTGCGGGGCGAGTCACGGCTCAATGCCGTCAAAGGCGTGCTGGCTTTGACCGACGCCAGGTATAAGGCCTCCATGGCGGACTTTACCAAGGCCTGCCAACTTGCACCGACCGATCCGCGGCCTTTTGCCAATATGGCGGGGGCTTATCTGATGCAGGCGGCGACGGAATTGAGCCAGCAGACGATCAGCAAGGCGGCGGCCAAGGCCCTGAGAGCCAAGGGGCTGCAAGTCATGCAAGCGTTTGTCAAGAAAAATCCAAAGAATATGCTCGGCTGGTTGTACTTGGCGGCACTGTGTCGGGGCAACCCGGCTTGGCACAAAATGGCGGATGCCGCGATGGCCGAGGCGGCAAAAATTGCCCCCAGTGATCCCAAGGTGTATCTAGCCCGAGCGTTGTTGCTGCAGGCGGAAAATAAACCATTGGCGTCCCAGGTGGCTGCTCTTAAAAAGGTCATTGCCCTTGAGCCTGAAAAAATGGCGGGTTATTTTCAGTTGGGGCACTTGTATCTGCAGCACAATGATTTTGAATCCGCGGTGCACTATCTGGAATTGGGTTTGGCCCATCCGACACCGGGCGGCGGGTTTAAGCCAATGTTGAACCGGGAGATGAAATTTCAGTCTTATCAATGGTTGGCCGAGGCTTATTTGGCCATCGGTCAAAAGGCGGTTCCGGGATCTTCCGCCCGTACGTTGGCGCTCAAAAAAGCCCGGCAGAATATCGCCCGCATTCGCCTGCTGGCACCGAAAACTCCCTGGGTTATTTTGTCTACAGGGCAATTGCAGCTTGAAAGTGGCCAAGTGACCAAGGCTCTGGCCACTTTGGCGCAGGCCGGCACCTTGCTTTCACCCAGTAATCCACAGGATGTGCGGTTATGGGTGATGGACAAAGAACTCATGTCTCAGGCGTATGAAATGATTGGGCAGTCCGGCTCGGCCCTGACGGAATTTAACGACATTCTCGCGCGGGCACCCGGTGCGGTGGCGATTTTGCTTAACAAGGCGGCCCTGGAAGCTCCGGTGCATCCCCACGATGCTTTGCATATTGCCAATCGCATTTTGGCCAAGGATCCCACCAATGCTGTGGCCATCGCCATCAAAGCCCAGGCGCTGGCGGTGTTGAACCGCGTTTCTGATTTGGCGGTATTTTTAACCCCCGCCAACACGTCCGGCAATTTGGCACTCTCGGTCCTGCGGGCCAGGGTGGAACTGCGGCAGGGTAATGATTTAACGGCCTGGCATATCATCAAGCCGTGGGTGAAAAAGTCTCCGGGTGAAAGCCGCGCTGTTATTATCGCGTATGTGGCCCTGATGAAATTGCACCGGGTGTCCGCGGCCAAGGCCCTGGTCGCCGCTGCGGTCAAGGCGGTGCCGAATAATCTGCAATTTCTGCTGCTTGATTCCGCGCTGCGGGCGGGTAAATCTCCGGTGGTGACGCTGCGCTCCGTGGACAGCGATCTGGCGTCCATCAGCTTGCCGGGAGAATCGGCCGTGGCGGCGCAATTGGCGGCCATCAAGACGTTGCCCGATGCGCTGCAGCGCAACTTGATGCTGGCCACTTTCTATTTGCAGCAAAATAAAGTCAAGCCGGCGGGGGTCGCCGTGGCCGCAGCGGCGGTGATCAGCCCGCATGACCCGGCGGTGGTGGAGCGTGAGTTTGAGTTGGCGATGCTGACCAAGAATTATAAAAAGGCCTCTGCCGTGGCGGATTTGGCCGGTTCTCTGAATCTGGACGGTGTGAATGGGGCTTTGTATCGCGGCCGCCTGGAGATGGGCCAAGGTGACGTGGCCGGAGCGGTTCGGACGCTCAAGGCGGCCTTGGCGCTCAATCCGCAAAGTGCGGTGATGCGTACGTATTACGGAGCTGCCCTGCTGAAATCCGGCAACATAGAAGCCGGTATTGCGGCCTTGAAACTGGCATTGCACCAGAAGCCCGACGATATGGCGGCCCTCAAGCCGTTGGTGCAATACTATATGAATCTACAGACCCCGGACAGCGTTGCCCGCGCCTCACGTTTAATTGACCAGGGCTTGGTCTATAACACCTTGGATACACAATTGCGGCAGTGGCGGCGTGATCTGCAGGATCTCTACGGGCCGGTCGGGCCGGCTATTCGTCGTCGGCTGGCGGTGTATAAAAGTGATCCTGGTGATCTACGCAACATTCAACGGTTGGCTTTTTTATACGGTCGAGCGAAGCGGTATTCCGCCGGCGTGGCCCTGCTGAAAGCGGCCTACGCCCGGCATAAAGAGAATCTGGTGTTGGCCACGGGGTTGGCGCAGTTGTATGCCTTGGATAATAAGCCAACCGCTGCGGAAAATATTTTCAATCATCTGGCGGAAAGTCCAAATGCAAAAACGGCCTATCTGGGGCGCCTGATGCTGGGGGATTTCTATCGTACCCGCGGGGAATACGCGCAAGCGGCGCAGATGTATACGTCGGCCGCCCGCAAACAACCTGCCGGCAGCTATCAGGTGCAGTCACGGATGGCGAACATGTTAAATGCCTTGGGGCACTATAAACAGGCATTGACTTATTTGACCACCCTTTACAAAGCCAAGCCTCTGAACCGCTCCGTGTTGCTGGAATATATTCAAACCTTGATTCGCGCGGGACATGTGAAACATGGGTTGTCGCTGCTGCAAAGCGAAATTCTTGCCAAAAATCCCCATGATGAGGCGGGTCTGACGTTGGAGGCGTTGGGATACCTGACGGAAAAGAAGCTGGCGTTGGCGGAAAAGGCTGTGGACCAGGCATTGGCGGCCAATCCGGGTGATATCCAGGCTTTGTACAATCAGGCGATTCTCCTGTCGCTTATGCCGCACGGAGATCTGGCCCAGGCGATCAGTGACCTTCAGGTGGTAATAGCCAAGGCCCCTGGTGATATTGCGGCGCGGCTGAATCTGGCGAAACTCCTGGAACGCAGCGAACATTACGCTCAGGCGGTACATGAATATCAATCCATTGTAAAACACGATCCCCACGACAACACCGTGCGGATGGATTATGCCACCCTGCTCTTTGACCTTAGCCACATGTACCTTTCCATCCCCAGCACAGATCGCAGTACCCTGGCTGGTACCCTTAGAACGATCGATCCGTTGGCACTGCTGGCACGGCTGGTGCAGGATTCCATTGCGACATTTCCGAATTCATTTAACTGGCAATTGATGCGTGCGGACTTGGCGTTAATGCGGGGCCAGCGTACCCAGGCGGTGGCGGTGGCGGCCGCGGCTTATAAAAAGGCCGGCCAAAGTATACAAACTACGCCCGCCTATTTGACATTGTTGATGCAGGCCAAGGCGTACCAGCGGGTGGTAAAAGTTGCGACCATGGCTATTGCCCTGGATCCCAATAATCCGGGTCTGTATACGGTGCGCGGCATGGCTTGGGGTGCGTTGCACCAGGTGCCGAAAGCCAGCGCTGATTTTAATCACGCTCTGGCACTTTCCATCAAATCGCCGGAGGCGCTGCTGGCGGTGAGCAATAAATATGCGGCGGCAGCCGGCATCCCGCCGGTGCAGCAAGCGTTGGAGAATCTGCTGGTATCCAATAAAAATAATCCCGGTCTTATGTTGAGCCTGGCGCAGGCTCAGCTTTCGGTGGGGGATCATGCAGGGGCGCTCAATGAAGCGCGACAACTGCTAGGCTCCAACCCCGCTGGCTTTGTGCAAATCACGGCGCTACGCATTGCCGCGGTGGCGGCCTACGGTGGCCACGATTATAGCAGCGCTGCCATGTTTTATAAGCAGGTTCTCAAGCTGGATCCCACCGACGCTAACACCCTCAATAACCTAGCGTATGTGTTGGCGGTGCATCTGAACCAAGCCCTGGAAGCACTACCCTTGGCGGAAAAGGCCAACGCGATTGCTGCGGCCGCCGAGAGTCGCACCACCTACGCGATAGATCCTAATATTCTTGATACGCTGGGCTGGGTGCGGTTCTTAAATGGGGATACCATCGGAGCCTATAATGCGCTTACCCGTGCGGTAAAACATAGTCATCTGGCGACAGCCTATTATCATCTGGCCAATGTACTGGTAAAAGAAAATAACCTTGCCGGTGCGAAGAAATATTTGCAAGATGCGATTAAATATGCGCAGCAACAGCATCAAAGCGGGCTGAAACGCTCGCAGATGTTGTTAAACAAATTGGATGGATAGACCGATAGCCTTCTATTGGTTATAGTACGTTTCGGAATAGCCCGAAACATACGGGAACGTCACTTTGGACGAACGGGGAATATTATGAGTCAGTCAACGGCCTTGGCCATACCACCGGCACCTATGGATTTTGCGCCTCCGCCGACGAGTTCCACGCCCAAAATAGGCTATGTGCTTAAACGGCACCGCTGGCTTATTGCCATTGGGACAGCGCTGGGTCTGGTGATAAGCTTTGGGCTTTTCTTGGCGTTTCACCGGTATGATCCGCGCTATACCGCTAAGGAATATTTTCAGGTTTTGCCGTCCAACAACAGTCCATTGGCCCAAGCCTTTGGATCGGCCAACGCCATTGTCAACGCCGAAGTGACCCAATTCATCAATCGGCAGGCGGTATTAATCCATAGCCCGGCGGTGCTGGATCCGGCGATCCAAACGAGTGCTTTTCAACAGAATTATCGCTATCCCAACAACTTGACCATGAAAAGCGACTGGTTGGAAAACCATCCGATCAATCCGGTACAGGATCTGGAAAAGGATGTGAGCGTTGCACCCATCAGGCGGTCGGCGCTGTTTGTTATTTCCATGTCTTGGCATGATCCGGTGGAGGTTCAGAAGCTGGTTGAGGCGATTGGCGCAGTTTATTTGCAGGTGCTCCAGAATCAGGAGAAGCAAGCACTTTCGCAACAGGCGCAGTTGATCACCCGGGCCCAGCAGAAGGTGCAGGCCGAGGTGACGGCCAAGCAGCAAGAGGTGGAAACCTACCGGGTGGCGCACGATATTCCGGGTTTGGTGGATCAACATTCGGTGCAGGCGGAAACCCTGGCAGCGCTTAACGCCCTGCTGATTCGGTCGGAAATTGCCGCCAGCCAGCTTAAACAGGATTATGAAGGTATCCGCGAAGAGGTCAAAAACAACACGCTCAAGCTTAGTCCGCAGATGGAACAAACCATCGACGCGGATCCCAAGCTTTCCGCGTTGCAGTCTTCCCTTTTAAATCTCAAACAGCAGTACCAGGTTTCCAAAATGACGCTTGGCCCCAACAACCGTTCCACCGTGGTGCTGCAGATTCAGATGGCGACTATGGAAGGACAGATTCAGCGGGTCAAAAGAAAATTGCAGGTGCATGCCCGCCTGCAGATGCTGGAGCACGCCAAAGCCGCGATGCTTGACGCCCAGGCCACAGAGGTGGATACCCGGCGGCGCCGCGATGTGGAACAGCGGCTGGTCGGTGACCTGGATGCGGCCGTGGCCAAGTACGAGAACATGCTCCAGACGCTGCACAATCAGCAAAAGCTGCTTGATACGCTTACGCAGAAGGCCACTATCATGAATCTGCGCCGCTCCGCCGATGCTTCACGTGTACGGCTCTTTGAATTGGCTTCGGTTCCGAATAAGCCTTCCTTCCCGATTCTGCCGCACTTTTTAATTGTGGGGCTGGTCATTGGGGTGGCGCTTTCGGTGGGTCTGGCGTATTTGGTGGAGTTTACCAATACCCGTGTGCGCACCCCACGGGATATCACAGCCTTGTTGCACATGCCGATGCTGGGTTTTGTGCCGGATCATGCCGATGATACGCTCCTAAGCGGCAATCCAATGACCAGCGTTCGAACCTCACCGGCATCGATGACTGCGGAAGCCTTCCGCCAGATTCGCGGGCGTCTGGCGGCAGTTTCACCCGGGCAACCCTTGCGCAGCATCCTGGTGGCAAGCTTTTCACCGGGCGGCGGAGCCAGCACCGTGGCCAGTAACTTGGCCAATGGTATGGCGCTTAGTGATTTGCGCGTGCTTTTGGTGGAAGTAAACTTTTACCGTCCAATTCTGAAAACGGTTTATCCCAACTTGTCCGCTCTGGGACTGACCGATCTGTTAAACAAGCAGGCCACCATGGAACAGGTGATTGTGGCCCATCCCGATCTGCCGAATCTGCACCTGATGGGGGCTGGCAGCAATGTGAAAGTGCCGCGTGAGCTTAGTGAGCACCGTGGCTTCCATGAGGTGCTTACTGATCTTGAATCCCGCTATGACGTGGTGATTTTTGATGGGGCACCGCTAACGTTTGTTTCCGATTCGGTCAATCTGGCATCGCGTGTGGACGGTGTTATTGCCGTCTTAAGGGCCGGCGTGGTGACGCGCGGCACCGTGGCCCGGATCCATGATCAACTGCGGCAGGTAAATGCCAATTTGCTGGGCATTGTCCTCAACGCCGCCCAAGCCTGGGGTTCCGGATACTTCCGCCAGAATTACCGTACTTTCTTTGAATACGCCGCCGGACAAACCGCCGCTACCCCCGCGGTCCCGGTGGAAAAACGTTTGCCGGGGGCGTAAGGGACCGGGCAAAAATAAATTCGTGTTAACCGGCACAGATGGCGGTGCGTCCGGTCTTGTTGCTGTAAGTTACAGTTATGATGTGCTTTGGGGTATGATGCCCGTGGCGATCGCTTGGCGTCGCTTTATAGATGAAGGCTCTGGCGTATGGTCGCTATACTGTTTCGATATGGCGTGGCCATCTCGCTGGTCGCCTCAGTATGGACCTCCAGTGTCGTGGTCGCCGCCCCTCCAGCTCCAGCCAAACCAATCTATGCATGGAAGTTCACCGGACCCGTAGGCGGCCAGCCGGAGCCGCATCATTGGTTTTATGATCGCGGTTGGGATCCGAATTGTCCGACCTATTATTCAGATGGCAAAGAGTCGCTGCATATTGCAGCCTCCCGAGGAGCCACAGGAGGGCGGGCACTGGCTATTTGCGTGCGGCCCTACCCGGGCAAACCTGGGGCGTACATTTCGGGGCGCATCAACACGCATATCGATCCGGCGGGGAGGATGAAATACGGATTTTTCGAGGCCCGGATCAAAGTGCCCGGAGGGCTGCACCAAGCCGGTTCCGGGGCATGGCCGGCTTTCTGGCTGCTGGGTACCAATTTTCACAAGGTGGGCTGGCCGCGGTGCGGAGAAATCGACATCATGGAGTACAGCGGTAATCGTCCGCAGCAGATCACCGGCACCATTCATGGTCCCAATGGCGTGGGGGCGGGAGGTGTTTATTTGCTGACCAAAGGGCACCGCTTCTGGAAAAGGTATCATACCTTCGGATGTTATTGGAGCCCCGGGTCGATCCGTTTTGAATGTGATGGCCATATCTACGCCACTTTTACGCCATTGGATCAAAACCGCGGCGGATGGGTTTTTAACCATCCGTTTTACATCATTTTAAATTTGGCCGAAGGGGGCGCCTATGGTGGAACCACCCAAGCCACGGCCAAGTTTCCCCAAACCATGCTCGTGGATTGGATCAAGGTGTTTCCCTGGAAAATCCACACCCCCACCATGTCCACACCTGTGGCCCTGGGGGCGGGAAAGGTGCTGGTAAAATGGAATGATTCGGCCTTTGATCAGACGGGTTTTGTGGTGCAACGCAGCGGTTCCCCGGCTTTTTCCAGAATCGCCGAAACCCGAAAATTTACCGCCAATACCACCGATTTTGTGGATCGGAACCTGGGTATTCAGCAGCGCTGGTTTTATCGGGTACGTGCAACCGCGGGGCGCGATAAATCCCGGTGGACCAAAACGGTAGCAATAAACACCCTTGCCGCAGTCCAAAACCCGCGGATGACTGCCGGATTTTTGAAAAATGCCCGGGTTGTGCGGGCGATCAATGTCGGCGGCGCTGCACAGGGCGCATTTGCGGCGGATCAAGATTGTCTCAATGCCACCGGAAAAACCAAAACCCCTCCCGTGAATATGTCACAAGTTCCTGTCGATGTGCCGGAAAAGGTATTTCAGAGCAATCGCTTCGGAAATTTCACATACCTCCTACCAAGTCTGAAACCGCATGGACGGTATGTGGTCGAATTGTTTTTTGCGGAAAATTACTGGAAAGTGCCGGGCCGGCGGCTGTTTGCCGTATTCATCAACAACCGGCAAGTGCTCAATGATTTCGACATTTGTGCCGCGGCTGGTGGACCTAACCGTGCGCTTGAACGGATCTTTAAGGTCCGGGCGGATGCTAAAGGGCATCTGGTGCTGCGTTTTGTCAGTCAGCGGGATAATGCGCTGCTCGATGCGATCCGCATCTTACGGGAGAAATAGCGCCGTTCTCCGGGAGTTCGTTCATGGCCGGGAAAAAAAGTTTACCTCTGCTGGGCCAACCGTCTAAATCCGCTGGCGGGGAGGAATTTTATCAACATATCGCTGACGATCTGCTGCATCTGGATGTGGGTGCCGTGCGTTTTAGCGCCCATGATCGAACCCTGTGGGCGACAGACGCATCAGCCTATCAGGTTCAGCCGATCGGCGTGGTTATGCCCAATTCCCCCGATCAAGCCCGCCGAGCCTTGGCCTATTGCGCCCAGCATCGGTTGCCGGTACTTCCACGCGGCGGCGGGACCAGTCTGGCGGGTCAATGCACCAATCACGCGGTGGTGATCGATTTCTCGGTTGGTTGTCGGCGGCTGCTGGCGGTAGACCCCCTCGGCCAGAGCTGCACCGTGGAACCCGGCCTGACCATTGAAGAGCTTAATGCCAATTTGGCCGGGCGGGGCCTGAGACGATTTTTCGCGCCCGATCCCGCCACCATCGCTCAGGCCGCCATTGGTGGCTGCATCGGTAACAATGCCGCCGGGGCCAGATCCATCCGGTATGGCCGCACCAGCGAGAATGTCGCGGGAGTGGAAGTACTGCTTAGTTCCGGCGACAGAGTCTGGTTGCAGACTGGTGCCGGCCGGACGGATGGCGTGGCGCTGCGCTTGGCCCAGAAG
>JABEVA010000091.1 GCA_013044065.1 Phycisphaerae bacterium | reverse complement strand
GTTTTGCTGCTTCAGCCGCCGACAAAACTCCCGGTCGTGCCCCAACCAATTACCGGGCGTGGCACCAACAAACCCAGCGAAAGCGCAAGGACCTGATCCGCAAGTTTTTTCAAGCGCCGATGGTGCGGACGATCTTAACTCCACAACGCTCCACAACAGAACGTAACAATTGTTAAAATGAGCTTGTCCCTGCTTGGCTCCCGAACTTTACGCAAGGCTTTTCTTTGGTTCCCGTTGCGGATAAACTAGTCGCCGGTAATGTTGGCAGAGATTTTTTAGGAGTTTTTGACTTTGACCTCACTTCATAAAACGCGCATCGGTATCATTGGCTGCGGCAACATCAGCGGCGTTTATTTTCAGGCGGGTAAACGCTTTGAAAATCTGGAAGTGGTAGCGTGCAGCGATCTGGACATTTCCCGAGCCAAAGCCCGGGCGGCCGAATTCGAGGTGCCGGTGGCGTGCAGCCCACAGGACCTGCTGAAGCGACCAGACGTGGACATTATCGTCAACTTAACGATTCCCAAAGCTCATGCGGAAATTGCCCTTGCGGCATTGGAACACGGTAAGCACACCTACAGCGAAAAGCCATTCGGTGTGAATAAGACCGAAGGACAAGCAATTCTCAACGCGGCCAAAGCCAAAAATCTGCGGGTAGGCTGCGCGCCGGATACTTTTTTAGGCGGCGGTATACAAACCTGCCGAAAAATTATTGATGATGGATGGATCGGAGAGCCTATTGCCGCAACTGCGCACATGGCCTGTCACGGCCATGAAACCTGGCATCCGGACCCGGATTTTTATTATCAACCCGGCGGCGGGCCTATGTTTGACATGGGGCCTTATTATCTGACTGCCCTGATTAACCTGATCGGACCGGTGCGGCGAGTTTGTGGGGCGGCCCGGGCCACATTTGGCCAGCGGCGCATCACCAGCAAGCCCAAATTCGGCACGATGATTGAGGTAAACACCCCCACACACGTGGCGGGAGTGATGGATTTTTGCAATGGAGCGATCGGCACCATCCTGACCTCCTTTGATATATGGCACCACCAACTGCCAATTATTGAAGTTTATGGAACTACCGGAACATTGCTGGTACCGGATCCCAACGGCTTTGGTGGAGCCGTCCGCGTTCGCCGCATGGGCGCGACGGACTGGGCAACAATACCACTGGCCTACGGCTATCAGGAAAATTCGCGAGGTTTGGGCGTAGCGGATATGGCTGCGGCCATTAAAGCCAATCGGCCTCACCGGGCCAATGGGGAATTGGCCTTTCACGTACTGGAGCTGATGCAGGGCTTTCTTGATGCCTCCAGAGAACAGACCTACGTACAGATGAAAACTCAACCCGATCGCCCGGCCGCGCTACCGCTGAACCTCGTGGATGGCAAGATTGATTAAGCGCCATTAACGCTGATAAAGCGGCAGATAATGAAAGGGCACGCACAGGCCGAGAATGGCCATACCAGTGGCGTAGCTCTTTTGGCCCTGCGCTTCAATGCCGAAGGGGGTCCAGAATCCGGCGGGGTTTTGAATTCGCAGCAGTTGATCTCGAATATGCGGATAAATCACCCGCCAGTAGCGCCCTCCCAATTGATTGGCGGCCTGGGAACAATAATAGACGGCATAGAAATAAAATTGTTCATTGGGAACCAGGGGATGCGCCAGAAGATAATCTCCACCGCTAAGGGCTTGGGGCATGTCGCGTTTACCCAGTAACTCCAAAGCGACAATGCCGGTTCCCGTGCGGGCCCGGCCCGGCGGGCCGTGCGGCTGATAGGAAAATCCGCCATTGGGGCAGGCATCTCGTAAAACAAAAGCAATACCATCTTTGATGGCCGATGCCGGGATATTCGCGCCGGAATCGGCAGCCCCGCGCAGGGCCATGAGTTGCCAACCGGTACAGGAAATATCCGCATCGGTCTCACCCGGCTGATAACGCCAGCCGCCGGCAAAAGCACTCTGCGTAAGCTTTTGGGCGCGCAGAATTAGTTGTATGGCCTTGCCGATGGCTTTCCCGACACGAATACGCAAATTACCATCGCATAGGCCATAAGCCTCCGTCAACATCACCGTACTGATGCCGTGGTCGTACATGGTACCGCCCGGCGGAGCGATGTAACCGTCAGGCTGCTGAACGGAAAGAATCCAGTTGATGCCGCGGTCGATGACGCGATGATACGGTCCCAGTTGGGGCATATAGCCACGAGCCAGAAAAGCCATAACTGCGACAGCGGTGGAGGCTGGTTTATCCTGTTGCGCGGCACGAAAACTGCCGTCGGCATTTTGATTTTTGGCCAACCAATGCAACCCACGGGCGATAGCGGCGCGTACATTTTGGGGCACCGCATCCGGCCCGGTGCGGCCATAGGACGGTGATGCCGCCATGCCAAACGCAAGCGCGGCTAACGCAACAGTGAAGAAAATAGTCGAAATCGGCAGCGCTGCCGGATGAAGCCGCCGACGTCTGGCCCTGGTGAAGAAATGCCGACAAATTTTCCGTACGAGCTGCCAGGCTCCTGATAACGTCGGAAGCGCCAAGTTCCCAGACCAGCATCGGATCAGCACGTTGGTGTCCACAACACCGCCGGAAGGACTTAGCCCATGCCGACCGGGCGCTGCTGGCAATAGTCTGTTCCTGGTCTGCATGAACTATTCTCCTTGGCCGGTGGCAGCACCTATGCGGGCCATGCGCAGGTAATAGTTGCGTATCAGCCGGCGGTAGCCTGGGGGCACTTTTTGTCGGGCAATATTGATCAGACGCTGCTGGCGAAGCGGCCCAAGATTTTCCCATTCTGCAGCACTTATACCAAGGGCGGAAATTCTGGGCGGTAGCTTCCCTGCGGGGTGCCCCGGCCCCGACATACCCGACGGCTCAGCCGACATGCCGGGGGTCATCTCGCCAGGTTGCGAAACTACTCCGGGCATGGGTGCAGCCGAAGACATATTGTCAGCCATCGAAGGACTTTGACTCATGGAATGAGCGGCGGATTGCAGCGCTTGGGCAGCTTGGGCCGCGGCTTGGGCATTACCTGTCAGGGCATTTTGCTCGGCAGCAATCGCCTGCTGAACCTGCTGCGCCACTGCCAGCATGGGTGCGGATCGGCCATGGCCGGAACTGGAATGGTCCTGTTGCCCATTGGCCTGCTGGTGTGCCTGTCGGCCCGAATTGCGATGATCCGGGCGAGCAGCCTGGTGGGAATGGCCGGCACCATGGCTGTCGACGGGATGAGGATGGATTTCGCCGGCGTGCGCCTGCCACTGCTGATACCGGGGCAACTCCGCAAGTTCCGGCGAATGATTGAGACCGTTGAGATCATCCTTGGCCATATGCATGTGTTCCAGCGCCGCCTGCTGATATTCCTGGGAAGCGGGCTGATTGTGCTGGGTCTGGGCCTGGGCGGCACGGGCCTGTTCCAAGGCAGCCCGGCGCATCTGCTGACGAACCTCGGCGAGAGCGTCTGCGATATCCGGGGCACCGCGCCGAGCACGTTTTTTTATCTGAGTCGCAAGCTGGACGGATTTACCAATGGCCACGGTGATTTTTTTCTGGCGGGTGCGGATGGCGGTGGAATTCAGGGGCTTAAGATTGGCAATGGCCCGGGCGGTTTGGGCGGCCAGCTCATCTTGGCGCCGGGCCAACTTCCGCGCCGCGTGGGCGGTTAGCCGAGCTTGCCGTTGCAGAGCTTTGTGTTGATGCAGCGCCCGGGCCTGTTGCTGTGTGGCGCTGCGGAGTTTGGCCGCGGCCTGTTCAAGCATGTTACCACTGGCGGAAGCCAACTGGTGCAAGGCATTATGGGCGGCGAGTTTGGCCGCCGCACGGGCCGCTTGCAATTCGGTTTGCTGGGCCGGGGAAGGATTTTCGTTGAGCATCTGGTCGGCCTGCTGACGAATGGCATTAGCCACACGGGCCGCATGGTCCAGCGCGTCGGCCGAGACGTTCTTTTGCTGCATTCCGGCCAAAGCCCGTTGCACGCGATCGGCAAGATGGTCGGCCAGGACCCTATTTTGCAAGGCCTGCTGCCGGGCGGCCCGCTCCTGTGGCGAGTGAGCCTGGCGGGAAAACGTCTTAAGCCGCTGGGATTCAGCCCGCAGGGCGGCGGCGATATGACGCTGGGCTTCATGACCGGCGGCATTGTGGTTTTGCCGAAGGTTGTTCACCGCGGCCTGCATCATGGCCGATGTCGGATGCGGCGCGTGAGCGCTTTGCAATTGCTGGGCGCGGCCTTTATTGAGTTGGACAATGGCTTGATTGAGGGCCTGCTGCTGCGCAGCCAGGGCCTGAAGTTTCTGATGATCCGCCACCACGTTGAGCGCCGCTTGCAGCCGCATGTTGGTGTGCTTTTGTGCCCGGATAATGTCGTTTATTCGTCGCCCCAGCTTTTTGAGCTGCGGCTGGAGTTTATATGCCTCGGGAATTTGCAGCACCTTGTTGCGATGCAGCAGCCCTTGGAGTTTCTGGGCGGCCTGCTGCTGCAGACGGCTAATGGCGGGTGTGGCTCCGGTCGTGGCCAAGGCCTGGGAAATATGAGATTCCTGTTGGGCCAGATGGACCAGGGAGTGCTGGAGCTTTCTGGCCAAGGCAATTTTCTGATTATCCACGGCAAAACGGGCCACCAAGTGCTGAAGCTGGGCCGCGGCTTGGGCCAGGTCGTTGCGACTTTGTGCCGCCAGCGGTTGGCTTTTCCCCGGTTGATTAGCATTAAACCTGGCCTGGGCCATGGCGTTGGCGGATCGCCGCAAAAGGCCGTGGGCTATATTCATGGCCCGGGCCGCGACATTGCCGTAATCGGAATGGACAAACGGACGGGATTTGGCGGAGAGGTTTCGGCTGAGTTTGGCTATATTGTTTGTAACCTGTGACGCGAGCTTGCGGAAATAAGGCGAAAGCGCGGTTTGATGGGGTTGACCGGCAAGCTGGGCCGCCGGGCCCTGTTGTTGCCGAATCATCTGCATCGCCTGTTGGATGGCGGCTTGCAGGGCCTGCTGTATTTTTTGATCTTGCCGCGCCTGATAACTTTGCCGCAAGCCCGGATCAATGATAAATTCATAGAGCGCGGTTTCGGTGACGTGCTGCGCAGGTTCGGCGTTGTCGATGGCCTCCAGTTGGTAGTCCAGCCGGGCGGCGTGCGGCAGTTTCCATCGCCGCAACATCCGGCCCACGGAAACCATCCATTGACCATTAAAGGTGGAGACATTCCTGGAACCCAGGGGAATGGAGAAAGTGCGTGGAGCGGAGCCATTCACAGAGACAAAGGCGTTGATGGCGGTGAGCCGAAACTGGGCCGAAGCCCGAAACACCACTGGCACATGATCGTCGGGGCGTACATGAATGCTTGCTGCGGGCTGGAGTATCCGGATGGTGGGGGGAAGCGCCGGAAGAACCACGATGGGCCATTCGTTGCGGCCAACGTTGCCGATGTCCTGCTTATTGAGCAAAGCAACACGATAGCTGGTCGTTTTCCACAAGGTCAGCGTAGCCTGATACACCTGCAAGCCTATCGGGCTAAGCGGCAGCGTTTGCGCCGCGGGCGTGCCCGGAGCAAGTATCAGGGCGCTCTTACGGTTGAGTGGCTCAGTGGTGCGCAGAACCACCTGCACCTGACTTCCCTGAAGACCGGTCAGAGCGCCGCTGTCACTACGCACAATTTTCGCCTGCAAATGGGAATACGCCGGATACGTATAACGCTTCTCATAAAGCGTAATCGCAGGGCGGACAATAACCGTTACAGCGTACCACGCTGACGCCCCCTTGGCGGTGAGAACACGGTACTGAAAGCTGCTTTGATTATCGGCAAGATCATACCGGAAAGACCGGGGGCCGATCCGGGTCATGGTGGCGGTGGAGCGCTGGCCATGGGCATATAAAGCCTCTACCGAAACGCCCGCGTCATTGCCGGCGTGCCTTGCCGCCAGCGGCGATGGGAAAAGCGCCTTAATGGAAACGGCGTCGCCCTGTCCTATGGTCACGTTGCCGGGCTGCACCCGGATGTTCTCGTTGACCGGAAAAGCCGCAACCCACGGGTCGATGGTTCGCTTAAGACCACGCAAGACCAACCCCGGCATGAGAAGGCCAATGATCAACCATGCCACGATCAAAGGTGTGCAGTAGAACGCCCAGCGCCCCACCAAGCTAAGCGAAACAGCGCGGTGCGGATTGACGGTTTCGGCATCCGCCGCGGCCTGACCAATGACATGGTCGACCAGTTGCCCGGAACCCAGCAAGGCATCTTGCCGGTGCTGTACAAATTCCACCGCAGTCAAAAAGCGTTCCTGAGATTCGGGCTTGGCAACATCCATGCTGGTGGCGGCCTGGGCGATATTGAGAGGAACCAGCGCCGGACGGAGCACACGAATGGACACCGCGAGTATAATTCCCCATGCCAGCAGGGTCAGCCCCCAACGCAAAATAAAAGGCATGTCCGGGAAGCGCCCCAAAAGCAAAGCCGTGACCAGTGCTACCGCCAAAGTAACTGCCGCAACCTTGGTTAGAGCAAGGGCGAGGCCCACGGCGCGATGTCGGCCCGCAACAGCCCGCAACGGCCGATGAAGGCGCTCGGACATTTCCGTGAAATCTGGAGGGGGAGGTACTGGCGACATTTTGAAATCCTTTGCGATTGGCGGAAATCCGCATTAAGCGCTCCCGCCTGTTATTCTAACGTCTAAACGGGAAAATCATTCCATCCGCAAGTCAACGCCATCACGTTAGCCCTAAACAATGCCGTTACGTTTGCGAATAATCCACTCCACCATCACCACCAGTGTAAAGAAAATCAGAAATATAAAATGCAGCAGCTTCGTGTAAAAGCTGTGTGGATTGCCAAAAAATCCGGACTGCTCCGGAATATGCAGGGTTCTTTTAAGATTGGGTATTTGCCGGGCCAGCAAAGCGGCGTATGGTCCAGGCAATGCGATACCATTTCCGGCGGCTGCAATTCGTCGCATTTGCGCCGGGTCACTGGCCGTATCCAGCATTTCCAAATCGGGCTGTGGCCGGATCCAAAAAGGAAGAGATCTCACGGTGGCGGTCGGGTCGTCCTTGAGCAACAAACTCACAGGCTGACCACGTAGCGTGAGTTGGTAGTGCCCTGACGGCAACCCACTGATGGAGGCTTCATAAAAGCCGGGAGAACCGGGTACACCAATCATTCTGGCGGATGTTACCACCCGACCAAGTGCCGGGGCCACGGACTTACCGGCAGTCGGAATTTTCCGGACTATCGCCCGGAACGTCAGCCCGGTCTCCGGTAAAAGATTTTCTCCCAGCACACGTGCCCGCACGTGCACCACGCGCCCCATCCGAAACGCATGATGGTTCAGGCCAAAGCGGACATAACGTCCACCAGCGGGAAGTTGCGATCCCACCGCCCAACGCAGTACCTGCGACCATAAGACATTTTGCAGGTTGTCTCCGCCCACCTGCCGCAGCCGCCAGCTTTCATCGCTGGCCAGATACAACACCCGCCCGGAACCCACGGACATGGTAGCCAGCAGCGCCCGATGCTTGGGTGGCACACCCGTCGGCACAAGATGAGAGCCTTTATCTCCAATGGCCCAGAGCACACGAGCCGCGGGTTTAAGATCGGTTTGGCGGCTGTGCCAGTACCAACGCGGCATGTCGCGCCATAACCGGGCAGTGTGCCCGTGGGTTAAACCAAACTGGCCAAAACCGGAATTCAAGCCTTCCGCGGTGAGTTGCGGCACAAAACCCCGTTGGAACTGCTCTTCGAGCACCGCCGGCGACCAGTGGCTGGTGGGTTGGACCGGCAGCAACGATTGCAGCGGCATGCCTATGTAATCTTCCGGCATGTGATGAGGCCCGGCGATGAGCACCAGCGCCGCCCCGCGATTTTTCACTGCGGCCACAATCGCCTGTTGATCGGCGATATTGAGCACACGTGGCGGAACATCACCAACAATAATCAGGTTGTAAACCATCCACTGCTTGATGGTTTGCGGAAGAATTTGCGCCAGATAGCTGGGATTTTTAGGAAACGCCTGCAACGCCGGTGGGGCCTTTATGCCCGGAACTTTTACCGGATGCAAAAGAATTGCCTGCAAGTGCACCCGGGGATTGCGTGAAAAATATTTGACCAGATATTGATAATCCCAGCCCGGTCGGCTATCCACAAGCAACACTTGCAATTTGTCACGCCGCACAGTCACGCGAAAATGCCGCACCGTACCCATGCGATTGAGGACCCCTGGAATCGGCAGAATATGAATGGCATACCGATACCCCCCGGCCAGTGGTGGATGATCCTTAAACGCCACCGGCCTAAGAACATCCGGACCACCAGCCTTGATGACTTTAGAGGCCAGCAATTTTTTTCCACGGAAAAATTCCAGCTTCACCAATTTGCCGGCCAGTCCGGTGATATGGATCAGAGCCGTGGCCTGCACGACGGAATGTTTATAGATCCAACTGGGAGCTTGAATCTGTTCAATAGTTGCCGCAGGTGCCGCTTTATCCGAACCCACCACCAAGGTAAAAACCTTCATGCCGCCCACGGCCAGAAGGCGGGCAATTTCCGCCGGGGCAGGTCCCACATTTTGGCGCCCGTCGGAAACAATTACCACGCTGGAGGCCCGGTCATTGACGGCGCGTTGAGCCACGGCTTCAAGTCCCGCGGCGATATTGGTCTGCTTGGCCGTTGAGGACATGGCGCTTTGCAGTACCTGGTTCGCATTGCCGGGCTTTAAAGTGCCGGCCGTTACTCCATGGGCACCAAAACTTACCACCCGCACCCGATAGCGTTTGAACAATTGTGCGAAACTCCCCCGGGCCTTCGGCGGGCGGTGGCGCAAAATTGCCTGGGCCAATTGCGATCGCGTCATCATGGCCACCCGGGCCAAAGCCTGCAAAATTTGTTTATCTTTGGCATGCCCTGCCAGAAACGCGGTATCCTGCTGAGTGGCGGCGGTGTTCACATCCCGCAACACCAATCCCATATTAATGCGCATGGCCCGCCATGGAAGCGTTTGCCGCGGCAGTGGAGTTTTCGTTTCCCGCACCTGCTTGATGATGGAATTCATCAGCGTTTGCAGTCGAACCATGGCCGCGCGTAAGGCGGCGGTCTCCTGCCGGCCTAAACTTGTGTTCAGACTAGCCTCTACGGCTTGCCACCTGGTTCGCCAGAAACGCAGACGATTGAGAAATTGCTGATCCGCGTGGGATGCCGCCGCCGGCCCGCTACTAAAACGGTCGCGGCGTTGTAACTCAACAAAAGGCGACAACTTCTGACTTAAAATGCTCAAACGGGCCAAGGCCGTATCCGCGGAGTCCGGCCAGATTTGCGGTGAAATATAGCCCAATTGGCAAGCCCAGCGTAGCTGGGCAACTCGCGCCCCCTGCGGATCGGTCAGAGCCATCGACTGGCTGCGATCCAGCACCAGCCAGAGCGTACCGGCGGAATGAACGTCATGCATCCAACGCAGGGCGGGGCGTAAAAGCAACAGCACCAGGAATACGACCAAAGCCAGACGCAGCAGCAAGAGTAACACCAGCGTTCGCCGAGGCACCAGAACCTTTTGCGCCTGATACAGGTAGACAATCAAGCCCATACAAACCACTGCGGCCAGCACGATCAGCCAAAGCCCAATGGCCGGCTGCACCGAAAGATGCCAGCCGGAATTGCCTGCCGTTTTCGTGGCGGATTCGACTGCGGCTCTGGCTGTAGTTGCGGCCTGCGCGACGGTACTCATATCGCCCCCCCCCTTTCGAAAATCCACCCTTTAGCCCATCGCGCGCGCTTCGATTCACAATGTGGCATGTGGCACCTCCTGGGGTAACGCAGCAAGAGGCGACGCCAGCAACCGGCGACACAAGAGTACCTCACCGATCAACATGGCCATCACCAGCAGCGCCAACCATGGCCACAGATCCACTCCCACCAGCACACTGTTAAGCACGCCGGGAATTTGGGCCGGCTTAATCACGGCTTGGATAAAGTGTTGATGGGTCAGCCAACTCAGATCCGCCTTGGAGATCAACTGCGGATCCAACTCTCTGGGATCGATGGCCACACTGTAGTATACCGGCTGCGGAATAGCCGCCGGCTTAAACACCGCCTGATACAACCCCGGCAGTTGGGTATGATTGTAAACCATCAGGTATTTTCCGTCGGCCGTAATTTGAGGTTGAAGCGTCGCGGCAACCCCGATCGGATTTATAATTTTGGCACTTTGCACCGTGGGCTTCACCGGTCCGGTCCAGACAATGGAATCACCTGGGTTTAAAAAGTGTCGTCGGGTATGTTGACTGCCGCCCAGCGCCAAGGCACACACGCTTTGATCGACCAGAGGAACAAAACTACCGGCAGCGGTGGGCCAATCATTCCATGAGCCATCAACCGGCGTGGACCACATCACCACCTTACCGCCTTCAATGCCCACGGATTTCTCAAGAATGATGGGATCGCCTCCGGCCGTGGCCAGCAGAACTTTGACCAATGGACCCGCTGGTAGCAAGCGCCACCATTTCAATAAAGTTACGCCCACAATCATATTTCGATGCAGGGCCGCTAGAATATGAACCATGGAATTGCCGGGGCGCTTAATCACCAGCATAGGGCTGCTGGCGGCATGTACGAGTGGCCCCAAAGTGGCCACCGACAACCCCGCCGCAGGCAACGCCTGATCCACAAATTCGGGCGTGGTGTTTGGACCCAAAATAAACCACAGGCCATGCCCGGCACGGGCATAATCACCGAGGTTGGCCAGCAGCCGCCGGGGTAAGCCCACCGGATCGTTGACGACCACAACAGCGTAGCGTGCAAGCGGCAGACTTTGGGCGCTGGAAATGCTTACCACCCGCGGCTGAATCAACGCTTTCCGGGCCAGAGTGGACGAGAACGGCTGCATGGCCAGAGCGAGAAATCGGCTGGCCCTGAAGCGGCCCGTGTCCACCGCCTGACTGTCAATGAGCAATACCGGAAGATGTTTGCGCACATTAACTGAAGCAATGGCATTGTTATCGGCCGGCAAAGCGTCATGCACATCCGCCTGCACCTTAAGCCAATGCGATCCGGCATTGTTGAAACGATACCGAAACGAGATGGTTTTGGATTTTCCCGCGGCCAGATCAGCGATGATGCGCTCCGTCACCATTTTGCCGTCGACCAGGAAGTGGATCGGAACATGGGTCAACGGCAATGGACCGGAATTGGCAATGCTCACGGAAAGCCGCGCCGGGCGACCCACCCCCACCAGGGCCGGCTGGATGTGAATAGACCCCACGGATAAGTTAGACAAGGTTGGGGTAACGCGCACCGGCACATCGTAAACCAGCATCTTTCCCGGACCCGTTGGACCACGGCGCAGAGCCTGGCTCCAGAGCGCAGGATGGTCGACCCGCCACGAAATCGCCCGCTGGTTGGATAACACCAGAATCACTTTCTGGAAATTGCTGCCGCGATCAACCATCCGCCGGGCCGCCGCAATGGCTGCGGGAATGGAGCATCCGGTAAGACCCGGTGGTTCGTGGCTCAGCGGTCGGATGAAGTCGCGCCGCAACGCCGCCCGGTCGGAAGCTGAAACGGGCAGTTGGGAAAGCGATACCGGCCGGTGCGCCGCGAGAACGACCGAAAGTGTGTCGCCCGGACGCAGCATCGTCGTCAGGCGCCGCAGCAACCCCGTTTGTTTCTGAAAGTCCGTCTGCCCATTACCTCTTAGGCCGGAGGATATGGAGTGATCCATCAACACGGCAATATCGCTGGTTGCATGGGAGGAAAACGGATTCAGGTGCCCCGCCCCCAGTACCGGCCGGGCCAGCAGGAATGCCAAAAGTGCCAGCAGAGCAATGCGCAGGAGCAATAACAACCATTCTTCAATGGTGCGCCGCCGCCGCTGCTGAATTGTGGACTCCTCCAAAAACATCATCGCACCCCATTGAATGGGCGTGGTGCGATGGCGGTGCAACAGATGAATGACTATCGGCACACCGGCGGTCAGCAGACCCAGCAGCAGAATCGGCATTTCAATCATCGGGAATGTCTCTCATACATACGCTGCGCCAGATAGGCCGTGAGGGCCTGATCAAAGGGTTGCCTGGTATTGAGTACCGACCGGCTGATGCGCAGCGTGTTGGTGGCTTCATGGATGGCCGCTAGATGTTCCCCCAGTTTGGCCATGTACCTGGCCCGCACCAAAGCAGGGTCGAGCCGCAAGTGGTGACCGCCGCGTTCGAGATTTTCAAAAAGAGTCCACTTCCGAAACGGGAAATTTATTTCATCATCGGCCATCACCTGCAACAACAAGAGTTCATGCCGACGATGGCGAAAATGGTGCAAAGCCTCAATCAAGGCGTCGGTTTTCTCAAAGCAATCACTGATCAAAATCACCAGCCCCCGATGGCCGAGGCGCTCGGCCACTTCATGGAGCCGCGTGGCCAGCGACGATTCCCCTCCGGATTCGGATTCTTCCAGGGCCGCGGTGATATTCATCAGATGCGAGGGGGCACTGCGTGGCGGAATAAATTTGCGAATCTGGTTGTCCAGAGTGATCAGTCCGACCGAATCCTGCTGCCGCAGCGCCAGATACGCCAGACAGGTCGCCAGAAATTGACCATAGCGCAATTTGCTTATTGGTTCATGGATACCGCGGTAGTTCATGGATCCGCTCACATCCAGCACAATGTGCGCCTGTAAATTGGTATTGACTTCGTACTGCTTGATGTAATACCGATCGGCCTTGGCAAAGACCCGCCAGTCGATACGTTTGATGTCATCGCCGGGGACGTATTGCCGATGCTGGGCAAAATCAATGGCAAAGCCCAGATGGGTGGACCGATGCAAACCCTGCACGTAACCATCCATAAATTGCGTGGCCACCAGTTCCAGTCGGCTGATCCGGCCCAGCGCCGCTGGATCCAGCAGGCTCAACGGTGCCCTCAGCACCAGATCCGAAGATAATGTCGCGTTTTCAAGTGCCATGGTCGCCCGATATAGCCTGGAGATGATCGCCCTTATGCCAATGCCGCCGGACCGAGTGAAGCCGCCGACTTGCTCATCCCACCGTCGCCGCCAGAGAGGAAGCTCCCTGGGAGCGCGGTATCTCGCGCAGCAGGCGATCAATGATTTTATCACTGGTCAAGCCCGCCGCTTCCGCGCTAAACGTGGTGAGAATCCGATGCCGAAGCACGGGATGAGCCATCTGCGCGATATCTTCCGTCGTGACATGCACCCGCCCATGGAGAATTGCACGAGCCTTACCTGCCATAATCAGGTATATCCCGGCCCGCGGGCCAGCCCCCCATTGAATTGATTCACGGATAAACGCCGGAGCATCTTTTTCGTGGGGACGTGTGGCCCGTACCAGATCACGGGCATAGGCATACACATGGTCCGCCACCGGAACACGACGCACGATTTGCTGGAGTTGCAGCACCGCCGCCGCATCCAGCAGCTTGTTCACGGCCGGACGATAATTCGTGGTCGCCTGCTTCATGATCTGCACCTCTTCATCCGCAGAAGGGTAATTCACCACCGTCATGAACATGAACCGGTCCAACTGGGCTTCCGGCAGTGGATAAGTACCTTCCTGCTCAATCGGGTTCTGCGTGGCCAGCACAAAAAACGGTTCCGGCAATTCGTAAGTGTGTTCACCTGCGGTGACCCGGTGCTCCTGCATGGCCTCCAGCAGGGCGGCCTGAGTTTTCGGCGGGGTACGGTTGATCTCGTCGGCCAGAATCATGCTGGCGAAAATCGGACCACGTACAAACCTAAACGAACGCCGCCCCGTGGTGTGGTCTTCCTCCAGCACATCGGTGCCGGTGATATCCGAGGGCATTAAGTCAGGGGTGAACTGTACCCGTTTGAACGGTAGATTCATCACGTCGCTGATGGTTTTAATCAGCAAGGTTTTCGCCAATCCCGGCACACCTACCAGCAGCACATGCCCCTGGCAGAACGTCGCCGTTACCACCTGCTCAATCACCTCATGTTGGCC
>JABEVA010000010.1 GCA_013044065.1 Phycisphaerae bacterium | reverse complement strand
GCGTCGGCGTTAAAACCAAGGCCCGTGGCCCGCGGCCCGGCTTGCTCATCAGCCGATGAATGGTGGGCAACAAAAAGGCCGCCGTTTTGCCGGAACCCGTCGCGGCACAAGCCAGCACGTCACGTCCCAGCATGGCCGGGGGAATCGCGCTGATTTGCACCGGCGTTGGCCGTGTGTAGGCCAAATCTTTGATGCCACGCAGGATATCGGCGTTGAAGCCGAAGGTGGAAAAGGACATAAAATCTCCAAAAAATCTGCTCTGGGTTCCCGTTGCAACCCTAAGCGGATACTCCAGCCTGGGCAACTCAACTCTTGAGGGGATCAGCGCCGAAATGAACTGCAAAACATTCTAACCGGCGGCCTACAGAAACGCAAATCACTGTTCACAGAAACTAAATAAAATTCGCCCATCCGATATGCCTCCCGCGAGCTTCACCCCCATCGCCCCAAACCCCGCCTAACCACCGCAAGTCGGCGGACGACGCGTGTGCCAGTCGTGGGCTTGTTCATACATCCGGGCCAGACGCAACATGCCCGCCTCACTGAAATTTGGACCGAGAATTTGCATGCCGATGGGCAAGCCGTCGGCAAAACCGCAGGGAATACTCAGACCCGGAATACCCGCGATATTGCACGTCACCGTAAATACGTCACACAGATACATCTGGATTGGATCGCCGCTTTTGGAACCCAGCGGAAATGCCACCGTCGGCGATGTAGGACCGATGATAAAGTCACACTGCGTAAAGGCCTGATCAAAATCATTTTTGATCAGGCGACGGATCTTTAAGGCTCGCAGGTAATACGCATCATAATAGCCCGACGAGAGCGCATACGTTCCCAGCATGATCCGCCGCCGCACTTCCGGACCAAACCCCTCGGCCCGGCTACGGGCATAAAGATCATAAAGATCCCGTGGCTCGGCAGCACGATGCCCATAATGCACGCCGTCGTACCGCGCCAGATTGCTCGACGCCTCCGCCGGTGCAAGAACATAATAGGCCGCGATGCCGTATTTTGTGTGCGGCAGGTGCACCGGCACAATCGTGGCACCATGTTGGCGGTAAAATTCCACTGCCGCGGCTACCGCCTCGGAAACCACCGTCTGAGTCCCCTCCACGTTGAATTCCTCCGGTAACCCTATCCGCACCCCTTCCAACGGCTTTTCCAGAGCGGAAAGATAGTCCGCCGCAGGCTCAGGCCAACTGGTCGAATCCAACTGATCCGGGCCGGCGATCACCTGCAAGATCAAGGCCGCATCGCTCACGCACCGCGTCATCGGCCCAATCTGATCCAGCGAACTGGCAAACGCGACCAGACCATACCGCGACACCAAGCCATAGGTGGGCTTTAACCCCACAATACCGCACAGACCCGCCGGCTGACGTATGGACCCTCCGGTATCCGAGCCTAACGCCGCCGCACACAAACCAGCGGCCACCGCCGCCGCGGAACCACCTGACGATCCACCAGGCACACAATCCAAATTCCACGGATTGCGCGTCGGCCCAAACGCCGAATTTTCCGTGGACGATCCCATGGCAAATTCATCGAGATTCGGCTTACCGCCAATGATGGCCCCGGCGGCCTCCAGCCGTTCCACCACGGTGGCGTTATATGGACTGCGAAAATTTTCCAGCATCCGCGACGAACAGGTGGTCGTGCCGAACGTGGTGCATAAATTATCTTTAATGGCAATGGGAACGCCCGCCAGCAGTCCCAAAGGCTTGCCGCTGCCACGGGCCTGATCCACCGCCCGCGCCTTTTCCATTGCCCGATCAGCCAGCGTGCTGTTAAACGCATGCAAACGGCTCTCTTGGCGACCAATGGCATCCAGCGCCGACATTGTCGCATCCACAGCCATCATGTCGCCGCTGGCGATGCTGTCCCGCAATTGCGTAGCGGAATTATTTTCTGGCATTTTATTTTGTCTCCTGACTTGAAGTCGCCCCCGGAGTTAAGCGCGTCGGTCAAACACCCTCCACCGCTCCGGTTCAATCCATCTGCGTGCCGCTCTCACCATGGCCTCTCGGTGGCATCATGGCCTTGCATCGCCCGCAGATCTTGCGGACCGCCACTGGATACTCTTAAGAACGGCCAAGGCCAGTTGGCGGGTCTTCCGATTGGAACTCATCGCGATCGCATCAAGATCGCCGCCCCGATCCGGGCTTTTAACCACAATTTCCGCAAAGCCAGCACCCGTGGTGGTATGGCCGGTCCATTCGTGCGCCGGTAAACCGTTAAGTAAAAAGATCCGGGATGTTTTCACCCGCATCGCCGGATTGCGGTGACTCATCGGCACCACCCCGTGCGCCACCACCAAAGTTACAAAAGGCTGTTGATCGGGCGTGGGTCGCCCCAGATAAAGCAGATATTCATGCGTCCGTTGGGTTTGCTTTTCAAACTGCGTCACACCCGGCGGCACGGTAAATGTAAACGTGCCCGCACCCGAACGCGGAGCCGGACTCTCCGCAGGCGGCGCGCTGTACCCAAGCAGGTAAGGACGGGTGCTATGAGGCGGCACCAGCAGTATCTTGTCCAGAAAAACCGCCCGGTGTACAGGCTGCGGACCAACAAGCACATCCGGCTGACCGCAGCCGGCCAAGACCATCGTCGTCATCACAACCACCGATAGAGTGAGCCAACGTAGTGCGGACATAACATCCTTTCCTGATGGTTCGACCACATCATCAACCATCAAATTACTATACTTTGCCGCTGCCGGATTGGTACAATGTTGCAGACGATCGGCCATGGCCATTATCCTCCGCCCAGCGAAGCATCCAACACTTGCGGAACCGTAAAAAACGACCCATCTTTGGACGGGGCGTTGGCCAATACCGCTTCCAGCGGCAACGCTGGCCGCACCACATCATCGCGGAGCACACTTTCCAGAGAAAGCGGATGCGCCAAAGGCTCCAGTCCCTCCACGGATGGTTCTTGAATCAGTCGAACGTAATTGAGGATTGACGATATCTGTCGCGACAGCAGCGCCACATCCGCATGAGCCATGTCTAAACGCGCCAGCTTGGCAACATGCCGCACCTGATTTTCGTCAAGCAATTGTGATTCCTGATGCTCGGACATAATTGAGCCTCCAATTCAAATGGAGATCGACGGGCCAAGTACCAAAGCCAGCCCTTATCGCCGCGCCCACCGCACCACGCCAACCCTCTCTGGCCCTTAGGCTGCCGATGGACGATACGTTTGTCGCCGTCCGAGTCGCTTTTTTACCAGCCCGCTTTTAATGGCCTTGGCCGATGCCCATACGCGAACCGCTTTACCATCCACCAAAACCCGCACTTTCTGCAAGTTCGGCTTGAATTTACGCGCAGAACGTCCGGTAATTTTTATTCCAACGCCCCCCAGATATTTGGCTTTGCCACGATAGGTGCATTGGCGGCCAATCCGGGTCTTCCGGGCAGTGTAATGACAAACATGAGGCATCTTTGCAACTCCTAGGTACTCTACAGCCGATGAATTATACGCATTTTCGCTCTACCTTCAAGCCAGCCCAAAAGCCGCCCGCCCCCAGAGTGCGGCCATATTCTCTGCCCAAGCCATCCCACGAGCCTTGTTGACGGGCGGCCATCTGGCCGCCAGAGGGCGGCTCTGAAAGCCAGCCACCTATATTTCCACGCAGCCGTTGCCAAAAAATTTGGTCGCACCCTGCCCCGATGCGCCGCCATAGCTGGCAACCTTCCGTGCTCAAAACCGCCACCGCCCACCACACGGACCACTCCCGGCCAAGAGCCTCACATTGGTCTGATGAAAACATCCACCACTTTACATCTCCCGAAGCAGGGCCTGTTGATTTATACCTCACGCGGCCAATAATTGAACATTATCAAACATCTGGAAATTGAGCGTGAGGGTGGTCTTGAGTGCCTCCTGGTGGCGCGTGTTTATGGC
>JABEVA010000090.1 GCA_013044065.1 Phycisphaerae bacterium | reverse complement strand
GGTTTGACCATTTCTTTGTGGTGGCTATTTAGCTGCCGTGTGAGCAAAATTTATTTGCTGTGATGTCCGGCGATCCCAAACTGGCCTATTTTCGCTACTTTTTCTCCCGCAAGTTGATGTTCATCAAAGAATCCAACGCGGTGGCGCTTTTCCCGGGCGGTTTTGGTACCCACGATGAAGCTTTTGAGGCCCTTACGCTGGTGCAGACCGGTCGGGCGGATCCCATGCCCATTGTCATGATCGACCATCCTGGAGGCACCTACTGGCGGCGCTGGGAGGCATTTGTGCACGAGGCCTTGCTGGCGGAAGCGATGATTTCGCCTGACGACACGAGTCTGTACCTCATTACCGATGATGTCAATGCCGCAGTCAGTCATATCACCACATTTTATCGCAACTATGTCTCAATGCGCTTCGTCGACCGACAACTGGTGCTGCGCATCCGTCAGGCTCCGGCTGCTGACGAACTGGACCGCCTGAATGCGGATTTTCAAGATATTCTTGCCGCTGATATCATTCGTATTGGCTCCGCCGCCGAGAGCGAACCCCGCGATGCTCCCATGCCGGAGCTGCCCCGTTTGGTACTGCATTTTAATCGTAATTCCGCCGCCCGCCTGCGACAGTTGATTGATCGGCTCAATGCCCTCGACAGCCTGCCGCAGCCATCGAACTTACCGGTGCCGATCGCTCCAGCCCCACCGCACTACGCCCCGACGCCTTAATTTCAGATTGTCTTTACTCTGGCTTACCGCCGGGCCAACACCTGGCCAGAGCCAGGATCGCTATCCGGCAGAGGATAATTGCTGGCGCGGCCAAAGGTTTATTGGGTGTGATCGGATTTTGTGGCAACGGCCTGATTTCGCCTTCTTAGCCCTTAGACAAGCGTAGTCTTTGACTTTATTTTTTATGGTGGGGGAAAATGAACTAAACCTGCTTGCAGGCAGTATTATGATGTAATATTGTCATAAATATGACTGTTTTATAAGGAGACTTTTCAAGTGACGACTACGGAAGAAAGACAATGGCGGCGAGAATTGCGAATTCGCCGCCGCCGCATCGCCCGGCGACTGCGGGTACGCCAGTGGACTCCGCAAGGCCAGCCCATGTTTCGTGGTGGTAATATTCATTACGAACTGTCCCGGCGTGATCGCCATCCCCAGCCCGATACCCAAATAACGCATGGTGAGGCCGAAAGTTAATCCGCCCAATACTCACAAGGCTCCAGAAATGTAGGTTAAAGCCATAATGCCGCCATTGTGCAGTTCCATTGATCTTCCAAAAGCATGAATCAGCTCGGTGTTCGGAGACAAAATAGATCGCCAGAAATCGGGTACCAGCAAGGCCGCAAAGCACACCGGTGCCACAATCCAGGAAAAAAATCCGCCCACCAGCCAATACGTCTCCCAGGACCAATGCCAAATACGGTAAGGCACATACAAGCTCGCTGACGCCAACCCGCCAATTCAATGAAACACCACCCTAAGGCCGGATTTGCCGCCATAAAAAACCCTCCTTACAAAAACCCGCCGAATTTCCATGACACGCCGGTTTGGAACCGCCCACATGGTCCACGATCCATTTTGCCACCGCCTGAATATTTGAGGCTTCAGGAATGGTGCGGACATTGCTTCCACACTCGCTCCACAATCAGGCCGATGTTCCACTTTTTTCCGCGCCACATCACCCCTTCATACCCGTGAGGGTGATGCCCTGAATAAAATACCGCTGAGCCACGAAAAATACCGCCACCACCGGCAAGGTCATCATGGTCGCCGCCGCCATCATCATACCGAACTGCCCGCCATGGGCACTGGAAAATTCGTACATGCCCAGTGGCAGGGTGTAACGGCTCGGGTTGGAAAGATAAATCAACGGCGTCATAAAATCATTCCACACCCCCATAAAGGTGAAAATGGCAATCGCCGCCAGCGCCGGCTTCATCAGCGGCATGATGATGCGCCAATAAATGCCAAACCAGCCGCAGCCGTCCATCAACGCCGCCTCCTCCAGTTCCCTTGGAATATTGCGCATAAATTGCCGCAGCAAAAATATAAAAAACGCGCTGCCGAAAATGGCCGGCACCCACAGTGGTAAGAGCGTGTTGTACCAACCCAGATGCTTGAAGATCAGAAATACTGGAATCATGGTGACCGTTCCCGGCAACATCATCGTGGCCAGCAGCAGTGCAAATATTTTGTCCCGGAGCGGCCATTGCAAGCGGGCAAAGGCATACCCCGCCATGGAACAACTGATCACCTGAAAAATTACGCACAATATCACTACCATCACGCTGTTGAAGAGATAATCCAACCAATGTCGATCGGCGTACCACGCCTGTCGGTAAGAATCGGTAAACTTATAGAAGGCCGCCGCCAGCGGCGAAATTTTCGTCACATGCAGCCGCAGTTGGATTGTGTCGGACCCAGGCAGCCTACCAACGATTCCCCCATCGCGGCGATACAACGGAAAAATTCCCATATTTGTCTCATTGGCGGGATCGCGATCATGGAGATGAAATATCAGCGATTGCCAACGCCGATTGCCCAGAAACATCGGATTTTTAGACACGTAACGCACCGCTCCCACCCGCAAAGACACCCGCACATATTGCCAGGAGCGATCTTCGTGGATGGGAATGGTAATGCCCAGCAGATGATGCACGGATTTCGGCAACGTGAAATCGGCTTGAATAGTAAACCCATGTTCATGCGCAAAGTTGTACGCCACCAGATTCGGCTGGCCCCGCAGTAACCTTGCCGGCGAGGTAACACGCCAAGCGATATCCGCGGGCTTCACCGCATCATCATGGTACCGGGTATCGGTGAGCGTAATACCGGAGAGCTTTAGTCCACGATAAGTCCGCTCCCACGCTGAGCGAACCCGCCCAGCAGTCATCGCCGCCACCGCCTTTTGGCAAATCGCCGAGGTGGGCTTATTCCAAAACCCCGACGGCTCGAACTTCTGGAGCCTATGAACCAACATCGGACCCATCACCGCACGCGCCGAACCAACACCAATGAGGGCCAACTCCTTCTGCGGCAGCAGGGGACGTGCTTGCATCCACAAGTTTTGCTCCAAGGCCAAAGTAATACCTCGCCAGCGGCTCTTGCCAACATGTGGTGGCGGCGGCAAACGGACATAGCGTTTCACCAGATACGGGGAGCGGATGACCTCTCTTGGCAAGGCCGGCAGCCAATGCGGTGGCTGCACAAAAATTTCCCGGTTGTATTTGAAACTTGTACCCACCAGCCAAAAGAAAGGCAAGATGAATAGACACGCTCCGCTGATCAGCGCCCCTTGAAGCGTTAAACGTTGTAGCAGCCCCATGGGCGCAAGAAAAGCCGTAGCACCGGCAAAAATAGCCATCACGCCCAAGGCCCAAGTCAGTTCTCCGGCATTGTCCGGCAAGGTGCGGTGAACAATAATCGTAGCCAGCGCCGCCATCAACACTGTTTCCAGCCACAGCCCGCCCGCAAACAGCAATCGTTTCATACCAGCTCTTCCCGGCACCACCGCCGAGGCGGCGCGCCTGGTTTACACCACATCATAATTCACCCATTTCCGGCTCAGCCAAAACTGAATTGCCGTCAGAGCCAATATCAAAAGCAGCAGAATCCACGCCAGGGCCGAGGCATAGCCCATCCGAAAATACTTAAAGGCCTGATTGAACAGATACAACGCATAAAAATCCGTCGAATGGTCCGGCCCACCCGAGGTCATAATGTACGACTGGCTGAAAATCTGCATCGTGCCGATCACCCCCATAATCAGGTTGAAGAAAATGTACGGCGTGAGCATCGGCAGCGTGATATTCCAAAACCGCCGCACCGGGCCCGCACCGTCCATCTTGGCCGCCTCATAGAGTTGCGTCGGTATGCCCTTAAGCCCCGCCAACCAGATAATCATTCCCGCACCAGCGCCCCACAACCCCATCAAAATAATTCCCGCCTTGGACCCCAGCAACCACGACGGACTGTTGAGCCACAACGGCGGATGCGCCACCCCAAAATCCCTTAACAGCGAATTCAGCAAGCCGTTCACCGGGTTCAATATCCACATCCACAAATACGCCGCCGCCACCGCCGGTACCACCGCCGGCAAATAGAAAATGGTGCGATACAGTCGAATGCCGCGCACCTCCGTATTCAGCAGCATCGCCAACGCCAACCCCACCGCCATGCCCAACGGCACGCCGATGAGCATATACGTGGTATTGGCCAGCGAATACCAGAACAGCGAATGGCCGATCAAGACGCGATGATAGTTCTCCAACCCCACCCAACGCGGAGCGTGGAGCAAATTGTACCGACAAAAGCTATATAGCAGCGAACCCACCATCGGCCCCAACGAAAAAATCAAAAATCCCGCTATCGCCGGACCCGCAAACATCCACCCCATGGCCGTCTGCGACCGCCGCCATTGTGCCAGCCTGTTCTTCCGCCATTCCCGCCAAAAGCCCGCCAGCACCAATACCACCGCCACCACGGCCAGCACCGCCATCACCAAACCCTCCGGCAACCGGGCCGCCGGCACCGGATGTAAAATGCGGTTCAATCGCCGCTGCACCCTTTCGGTCGCCCGTGTCAGGGCCACCTTCGGGCTTACCCCGCCGCGAAACACGCTGCTTTGGGCCTGCAACATCTGGTCCCACATATAGTCGCCCACCGGTGTAACCGGCCGGTTATGACTGATTTTCAAAAGCTCATAACAGGTGTGCATGGCTTTGGCTACGCGCGGCGGCATGTTGGGATTCCCCCGCACGTAACGCCGATACATTTCGCGATTAATCGCCGGCTGGGCGGTAAAGTCGGGTAGATACGTGCGTCCACGCGCCGCGTAGTAGCGGTTGTTCACGCGATTATAGATTTGCGCCCCGCGCTGACTGACAAAAAACCGTATGAAATCAAATGACAGTCGCTTATGGCTCGCCGTCTTCGGTATCACCAGGGCAAAGCCGCCACTCCATGTGGCGGACCCATGACCCCGTAGCGGCGGCGGATAAGCCGCGCCGAAACGCAAATGCCGCTGGTAACGAACGATCTCGTTGAGCACCCAGTTGCCGTCAATCTTCATCGCCAATCTGCCGCTCAAAAATGGGTCGAACTGCGGTCCGGAACCGGCATTAACAAACGCATCCACCCGATTGATGCCGCCCTGCAAGCGGTACAAACGAGCCATATAAGCCAGTGCCTTGACCACTGGCGGCGAATCCATCGTGCAAAGCGTGCCGGCCCGGTTCATAAATCTTCCCCCGTCCAGGAAGGCATAAATATAAAGCCAGCTATTGCCATAGTTTGGCGCAAAACCCAGTCGCGTAAAATCCCCGGCAGCGTTGCGGCGAGAAAGCTTCAAAGCGTCCCGCTCAAGCTGGCCCCATGTTTTCGGCGGAACCACCCGTCCCAGCGTGTTTACCAGACCGACCTGACGGAGTTCATCGGAGTTATAAAAAAGCACCCGCACTTCAGTGCCGGTGGGAATACCATAAACCCCTCCCTGATACGATGCTTCCTGCCAGCAGAAGGGATAATAATCGGCGGAATTGATACCCTCCGGACCACCAAACTTTTGCCTCGCCATGCTCTGGCTGATGAGATGATTAAGCCGGTAAAAGGCCCCCAAGACCGCCCACTGCCCGATGGTGAAACGATCCTGGTAGACGATATTCGGTGGAGCGCCGCCCATAATAGCCGTGGCCAGACGCTGTGATCCGTTGGTACCACCGTCATAAAGCGATGCCACAATCTTCACACCCGGGTGATCTGCCTCAAACTGATGCACAAGCGCTTCCACCCCCCGATCGCGAGAAATCGTCCAGAACGATAACCGTATCGATCGCTGCGGAGCGGTCCCCGCCACGACCATAGTCGTGCCGCCACACAGCAGGCACACCATGGCCGAGAGGACAACCACCCACCGCGAAAGCCCCCTGAACCGCCGACGGCTTATGCGCCGATGAATGACGTCTCTATGAGCCACATGGTCCTCGACTGCGCGCTGCTGTATATGCCGGAGGCCCAGCCCCGATGTCACATCCCGGCACGTTCCAAGCAAAATTCAAACGATGCCCGTCTGGTACTTCAGCGACAACGAGTCAATTTTACACCAGGAACTGCAATTTTTACACACCACCGTGATACCCGTTCTGATCTGGCGACGTGCCGTTGAAAATGGCAGGGTAAGGTTGGCTACTTGCAGTGGTCGTGCCGAGACCACATCATCTTGTCGGCTTGGAGCCTCGGTATGAGGTTGATTCTGGTCCCGCATGCCCGATCCCGCCCGGCGGCCAGGCCGGTCTGACCGGATTAGCGAAGTGTCGGTGCTTCCCGGCAGCATCGCGGCGCTTGCCTGCCGATGCGGCTGCGGTTACGGTTTGGCGGTTGTGGCCGGTGGGGCAAGCTTCGTCGGCTCCCACCACCGGGCCTATGGCGCAAGGTCGTCCATCGCCCCGGTAAGGCACCTAAAGCCATTGTTATTGGAGTTCACATGGGAATTGCCACTCCAGCCTTTCCGGTATTGCGGTTTGCAGGCCTCTTGGCCGCCGACACCAACCAACTTGAAGCGGCGCGGCGCGAACTGACAGACTGCTGCGGGCCTATTGACGCCATGTCTGCCCCCATACCGTTTACCTTTACTTCGTATTATGAAGATGAAATGGGCCAAGGATTGTTACGGCAGTGGGTTCGCTTCAGCACTCTGTTTGCCCCGGATCAATTGATCTGCTGCAAACACCAGACCAACAAGATCGAACTTATTCTGGCACGACAATTTCCTCACGGGCCGCGACGTCCCATTAACATTGACCCGGGATATCTCAACCGGGCCAAGGTGATACTGGCATCCACCAAGGATCATAGCCATCGGGTATATTTGGGCGATGGCATTTACGGCGAGGTAACGCTGCACTGGAGCAAAGCCGGCTGGATACCATGGCCATGGACCTACGCGGATTATCAAACCCCGGTGGCTGTGAATTTTTTAACCCAGGCCCGGGAAGCTTATTTGAAGCTGCTTGAGCAAAGATTGGGGCCGGGCGGCAGAGGCTGATGATCGATGCGGTACGGAGGCGAATAAGTCGGTATGTGGAGCAGGGTGTGTAGGGTGGTTTGATGTTGATTTTGAGCTTGGTTTTGTTTGTTACGGCCTTGGGGCTTTCCGCGATGGGCACGGCCATCGCCCTTCGGCTGGCACCGCGACTGGGAATGATGGACCAGCCCGGTCAACGCAAGGTCCATATTTCGGCCAAACCACGCAATGGCGGCATGGCCATTTTCTGCGGCATTGGCCTGCCGTTATTGGCAGCGATTATTTTCAGTCCACTGCTGCAGCAGCCCTGGCTGGACCATCTGCTGCCAAGGTCGGTGATCGTGGAAATTCCGGGATTGCTGGCTCATCGCGACCTGGCCTTGGTATTGTTTTTATGCACCGGGGCCGTCCATCTGCTAGGATTATTTGATGACCATCGGCCCATGGCCGCTATTCCCAAGCTGGTGGGACAACTGGTCATTGCTGGAGCTCTGGTTATCGGCGGTGAGATTGCTGCCCCGGGAGGTTTTCGCATCCTCACGCTGCTGGATCATCTCTTCCCGGGCGGAGAAATCTTCTCCGGTATCGCCACTGTGCTGTGGGTGGTTATACTGACCAACGCTTTTAACTTCATGGACAACATGGACGGTCTTTCCGCGGGCGTAGCCTTTATCTGTGGACTCATGTTTTTTCTGGCGGCATTGCACGCTGGACAATGGTTTATCGGAGGGCTTTTACTGCTGTATCTGGGAGCCACACTGGGCTTTTTATTTTATAACTTTCCGCCGGCGGCGATTTTCATGGGGGATGGCGGCAGCATGGTGTTGGGCTTTTTTCTCGCGGCGCTTACCATTCGCACAACCTATTACCACAGCGGAGCACGATGGTGGGCCATCTTTATGCCGCTGATCGTCACGGCAGTGCCTCTGTACGACTTTTTTGTGATTATTGCCATCAGGCTGTGGCGACACCGCAGCCCCATGCAGGGCGATGCGAATCATTTTTCCCACCGGCTCACACGGCACGGTTTCACGCAACGGGGTGCGGTTATGGTTATTTATGCCGTCACCCTGGCCAGTGGTCTTTCCGCGCCGCTGCTCGCCTTGACCAACAATGACGGGGCTATCCTCATTGCCACGCAGTGCGTGGCAATTCTGGTGGTGGTCGGAATCCTGGAGCGGGTCGGAGACCACCTGATATGAAAGCCCGGCTGCAAACCTTTCTGGCTTGGACGGCGCTTGCCGGTCTTATGCTGGTACTTGCGGTGCGCATGACCCTTCTGGAAGTCACCGTCCGCACGGTTCCGCATGTATCGGCAGGGCACGCCGGCCAGAGTCTCTCCGCACTCCATTTTCCAGGGCCGGCGGAAATTGTCGGTGCCGGCGTCGTCACTGTGGCACTTACCGGTGTGGCCCTGATTGCCGCGGGAAAAATCCGCAAAGTCGCCTGGCTGCTGCTGGCTTTGATCGTGGCGATTCTGGTCTTGGCTGTTGCCGGCACGCTTCATGCCGCCAACCGTTTTGCCTCTCTGGTCGGGGTTTTTGATGCCGGCATGGGGCTTTTGGCCGGTTGGGCCATGTTCATCCTCTGCAACACCGATCGACGGCGACAATGGGTGGTCGTGGTGATGGTTGGCCTTTTAACCATGCTGTGTGTGAAAGGATTGTATCAACGTTATGTGGAAATCCCCGAAACCATGCACTTTTTTTTCAAGCATGAAGCACAATACGCGCATCAGATGGGCTGGAAACTCAACTCGCTGGAAATGAGGCTTTATATAGGCCGCTTGAATTCCCAGGAAGTAACCGGTTTTTTTGACCTCAGCGATGCCTTTGCCGAGGCCATGTGCCCCCTGTTGATGTTGGTGGCGGCATTGGGACTGGCACTTTTCGCCTCACGGGTCGCCGTTCCTCCATCACTCCCACCGCCAGCCGTGCCCGGTAAGTTACCGCCAACCCGCCCCCCCCGCCGCGCTGCTGCAGATCCGCCTGGTCCGAGCAGATCCGACATTCCTTTGCCGCAATTTCTCGCGGCCTGCTCAGGCGTTATTTTTCTGGCCGGCCTGGCCGTCGTGGTTTTAACGAAAAGCAAAGGGGGGCTGGCCAGCGCCGTCCTGTGCCTGTTGGCATTGCTGGCGGCATGGCGGTGGCAAGAGTGGGTGGCGCGGCATCGTCGCCATCTGGCCATTGCTGTGGTGCTGCTGGCAGCCGTGGGAACGGCAGGTTTGTTGATCTGGGGTTTTCATTTTCACAGCCTTCCCACCAAAAGCCTTAAGTTCCGCTGGCAGTATTGGACGGGGACCGTGCCGATGATCTTTCGTCATCCGCTCCTGGGCGTGGGATTAAATAACTTCGGCTACTATTATACGCAGTATAAACTTCCCAGCGCCCCGGAAGATGTTAAAAATCCGCACAGCGTGCTGATCCGGGTGGCTGCGGAAATGGGACTTCCGGCCATGGTGCTGTGGGCAGCGGTGATTGCCATTTATTTTGGCCTGATTTTGGAACCCCAGCCTATCACGCCCGGCGAAACGGTTGCGTGTCGGCCGCTGCCGTTCTGGGGCTTGACAATATTTACCGCAACCTGGTGGTCGATTCATTTCATGGTGCTTGGTAGCACCCGGCACACAGTAAAATACATGGCCCTGCTCGATACTCTTTACGGCTTGGCCGCCGTTACCGGCATGGTGTTGGCCTCCCATGCCTGGACCCAGTTAAAGCCGGAATTCCGGCGCTTTGTCACCTTGGCCGGCGTGCTCGGAGCCGCGGGGATGTTGCTATACGATCAGGTCAATATGGCCCAGGTTACAAGCTCGGTAGCCATGCTTTTTTGGATGGTGCTGGGGGCCTTGGCCGCACCACTTTTATCCTCAGGTCCGGAACCGGACTCGGCGCAGGTCCAGCCTCACGCGTTCTACCGGCCGGGCGCAACGGTCGGAGCGTTCGGAGTTCTTGGAGCCGTGTTGGCCGCGGTGCTGATCTGGGTGCCCATAGTCCGCCGCACTCAGGCTTGGGATCCCGCGCGCTTTGTGCACGAGTATTCGTTGAACCTTGCCGCCGGCAATCTGCCCGCCGCCCTTCGCGATGCCCAAGCCGTGTGGCAACGCGATACCCGATCACAAAATTGGCTTAGCCAGATCATCACCATAAAAATGCGGCTCGGAAAAGACCCGGCCGCACAAGTGCAAAGGATGTTCGCACTCAACTGCGCCGATGCCCGGTTCCGTTTTCGGTTGGTGAGCACCGCCGCCTGCGGCTTAACACCCGCTCAGCGCGTGGCCCAACTGCAACTGGCGTTAAAGTTAAATGCCCAATTGCCGCCTACGGAACCGGCCCGATTCAGTCCGCGGGAACTTGCGGAAATTCACCGGCTCATCAGCACCCTGCGCGTGCAAAAAGGCCGCGTCCGCGGTCAATAATTCACCATCAGATAAAGTGGTGCGGCATTGGGATTATAATGTGACGGCCCCTTGAGAATCGCTTGCACACTGGCCGGCGCCGTCACCGTAACCAGGTCGTTTACTTCACTGATGTTGGCTTTGCCTCCATGATTCAGCCATATCCTTGGCCGCACCGTATTGGTAATTAATTCCAGAATGTTGGTGGAAATGGGATGATGTGGTCTGGGCTTGTGGGCCAGCACTTTGGCACCGCGTTTGCGAAAGGTTTCCAGATTGGTACCCGCGCGAATAATGCGCGGCAAGTTTTCAATTAAATCTTCCAGATGATAAGTTCGCGTAATAAGTGTCTGATCATCCTGCTGCTGCGTCGTGACAAATAACACGTTTTCCTGCGCGGTAATCACCATGTGCACATGCGGCGCGAATTGCTTGAGCACCGCCACCAGAGCCTTTCTATAGGACGTTGCGCCCAAACGCACATCCTCCCTCTTTTTCAGATTGATGTGCCGGCGCTGCAGCGCCGCCCAACTGCCCACCAGATTGGTTCGGGTGATGCTGGAAAGCTTGTTTAGAACCTGCGGAAGAGTCACCTGCCGGAGGGTCAGGGCCGGCACAACATGGGCGAGCAATGCCGCATCGTTGACCACAAAAACACAGCGCCCGATTTCGGCGGGACGAAAGTTCGGATCCTTGGGGAAAATTTCTTTTGCTGGCCGGGTGCTTACCGGAGCTGCCGCGACAAACTGCACCAGCATCGGGCCAACACCCAAGCTTGCCAAAGCCATAGCCACGGCAGTCAGCCAGCGCAGAGGCCATGAAAAGGATAATCCGCACTGACCAGAGTTGAAAAAACACCAGTGCCCTGTACGCTTCATGCCTGGCCCCGCCTTAAGCCTCAACGGCCTCCGATAAGCTGTTGCACATACACCGGCGCACTGACCACCAATTGACCGCGGAAGTAGGTGATACTGCATTGGCCTCCACCGGCAGTCCACAAACTCGGATGAATGGTGTGCTCAATAAGCCGCACGATCGCCTTCGCCCGAGTAGCCGGCGTTGATGTGGGTGTACTCGACCCACTGCTGGTACCGCTAAATGGATTGCCCTGGGTGTTCGCGGAACCCGCACTGCCGCTGCTCACGCTGGTGTTCGTATTTTGCGTTGCAGATTGCAGATTAAACTGCGGAAAATTGGTGAAATTCGGAATCGTCATAATCAAATCCTGGATGTCATACACCCGCGTTACCCGCTGCTGATTCGCCTGGGCCACCGTCGTAATCGTCAGCACGTTGTCATGCACATACGAAATCAACGGCGTTTGCGGCGAAACCTGGGCCAGCATCAACTTGACCAGTTCTTCCGCGGAAACATAGCGTAAGTTCAGATCAATGGGCGTTGTTTTCAGCACCCCCGCCGCTTCCAGTGATGCCCAGTTCACGAAAATATTCGCTCCTGTGGTATCACGCAGGTATTGAACGGCATCCTGAAACGGAGCGTTGTTCATCCGCGTATGCGGCAAAATGCAGCGAATCGCATTTTTGGTATTCACACTGTAACTTTGGGCTACGGCCCTCACCGCACTTCCATTCACCAGCGTCACGCCAACCAAGGCCACCAGCACGGTGGCCGAAAGCCTCCAGCTTACACTCCCAAATTCTCGGTGTTTATTGCCGCGGATAACTGCCATAGTGGTAGGATTGTGTAACATGGTATGGACCTCCTGAAAAAGGGTTACACCTTTCACGGCCCAAAGTTCGTGAATGGTTCACTCATGTTATTATATCGGGCGGCCAGGATAAAAAAAGCAACTTCGCCTGTGCAAGACTGGCCGACGCATAACCCTGCCAACCACCCGCGAGTCGGCAGACGCCCATAAAATACCCATGAGGATCAGCAAAATGGATCACAATATCCCCAACTCTGAAGAAAAATACATGAAATTGGCCCTGACGTTGGCCGCCCGCGGGCGGGGCTGGGTAGAGCCAAATCCCATGGTGGGGGCCATCCTTGTCCGGGATAAAACCATTGTGGGC
>JABEVA010000089.1 GCA_013044065.1 Phycisphaerae bacterium | reverse complement strand
GGCATAAGTAAGCACCGGTCCCGATCCATCGGGATTGTTCACCGCGCCGCCATCGGTGGTGTAAACCATTTCCAGCCGATTGGCCCCATCATAAACATCTTTTGTCACCAGCCCCGTGGGGGAAACAGTTTCAATGGTATTCCCGCGTGGGCCATAGAAGGTATAAGTGGTTAGCGCCGTCGAACTGACATTGCCGGTGGTGGGATCCACGGAATAGGTGAGGCTTTCAAATATGCGATTCTGCGAATCGTAATCATTTTGCGTAACCGCCACCAAATTCGGCGAACCGCCGCTGGTTTCACCCGGTGTGGCTGCGGCAATCTGGCTTATCAATTGGTCCGGCACGCCGGTACCGCTGTTAGCACCCGTACTGGCCATGGAAATGGGTGCACCATTAATATCGCCGGAAAAAGTGTAGTTATAGAGCGCATCGCCAAGGTTATCCAAGCCGGTAACCGTAACCACGGGATAGGGTGTATTGGCCGCCTGCACCGGGCTGCCGGTGGAATTGAGCGTTAAGCCGGTCTCGGTGGCCACCAACCGATCCCGCCAGTCATAATTCATCAAGGTAACACGCGCGGTACTGGCCGTGGACCCATCCGGATAGCTGATCGTTTCCGTCAGGTTGCCATCACCCACGCCGCCATTGTCATAAATGTTCTGGCTTATCTGGGTCATGTTGTTACCGGTGCCGGTTTCCCCGATCAGGGCGCTTCAAGTGCAGCAGCTCATACATGTTGGCATCACCGGGCAGCCAAAAGCCCGACGGCGACATCGGAATGTAGCTATCCTTATCGGGTGCCATATACACCTGCAGAAAATGGATAAAATAGGCCATTACAATGCTGGTCGGCAGGCTGTTCTTACGTGACACCCAAGGCAGGGTAAGCAGGAAAGCCAGCCACGTACCTCGCCGAAGCGATAAGACCGGCCTTATCGTTTCGGTTGTCTTTGCTAAATGAAGCTGCGCCCGCAGTTTCGCCGCGGGCGGCCGGGTTTTCATCAGCTGCAGCAAAAGCCCGACTGTATCCGCGCGGCCGCCGTAAACAATGGTCTCGTAGGCCCCCATCGCCCAAAGAAAATAATTTTGGCTTGCCAGCAGCTTCTTCGCATCCGCATCTATCTTTTTTATCCGTCGCGCCTTGGCAGCACCGGTAAGCTGGACGAAGAACATGCCTGCCGGAAGGAAACTCCGCCGCCTTTTGAGAGCCTTTAATGCCACAATCAAGGGTGCCAGTTCACGTTTTGCGATGGGTACCGGGATCGTTTGAATTCCGATCATGATGGCGGAAGGAGATTCATAGTTTGCTTCGTACTCCCATTCACCGCGGAACCAGATCACCGGTAAAAACATATCCGTTCCGGGGAGTGCAACCGGTGCCAGCATCGGCGGGCCAGCCATGCTACCTGGTGCCAGTTGCCTGCGAACATAGAGGCGCACGGCCTTGCCGACCTTTAATGCAGGATTGAGTGAGTAGAGCACCTTGGAGGTAATGCGGTAGACTACTTCGAAGGGCGTGCGCGAAGTGCCCCGGCCTTGGGTGACCACAACGCTTTTGACCCGCTCGACATGCACCAAGACCAACGCTGGCATAGTAGTGGCTCCGGCACCGGAAACAGCGGCTAACAAGGCCAAGGCCGCGCATGCTGTGGCGATCCATTTTATTGCTGGGCGGCGACCTGTGGTCCCGGGAATACAAGCGAGCGGCATAGAACGTTCCCCTTATCAAAAGTAAATCCACGTCCACGGGAACAATTGATTGGCGGTTTCGCCGGTGGTGATGGGCACCAAGCTTCCCAGCGTTGGCGGCGTGGCGTAAATGGCTGCCGGTGCGGTGATGGCCTGGCTAGCATATGGAACCAAGTTCCCATCCGGCCCGGTAACTATACTATAATTGATATTCCACGCAGCCGCCGCCAGTTGCAAGTAGGCCAGCGAGCTCAAGTTCGCATCGTCCCGCGTCTGCACGGCGAGGTACGACATGAAATTCGCATCAATTCGCGCACTGTAGAGGCTACCCGAAACACCCTGGCTGCTGACCGAGGCCGATGACGGAACCAAAAGCGAGGGGCTGTCGGAATAACTCAAGGGGATGTTGGCGTAGGAGCCCATCGGACCTTGCGTCGGCACGTTCCAAAACCCGGAATCGCTGGCCACGGGCCCGTGGACCCAAGGCTCGCCGGAATTAGGGTTGCAGTCAACGGCGGCAGTCCCCTGTACCGAAGCGAGCATGTTGAAGGTTTGCCCGTTTGATTCCACGTAGGTGGCGTTGGCCGCCGCAATGTCCACGTTCTGGATGAAGCCGATGTTCATGAAATCAACCCCCCAGTTACCATTCGGCCCCTGGACTGAAACCGTGTCGGAAAAATTAATAAGGCCCGTATTGGACGAGTTTCCGACGTACAGGGCGGCGTACCCCGCATCGCCGGTGGTGTCCACTGTGACGGGGGCCGTGGGCGGCGTAATTGATCCCGCACCCGCCGTTATCTGCACGACGTTCACGTTCCACTGGCCGGTGAAGCCGTTCCCCAAGTTGTAAACCAAATGCGCAACAACCGGGCCGGAGCTCCACGTTACGGGCACGACGCTGAACTCCTGGTTGGAGGTTACCGCCGCTTCAACCGTGCCATCCGGGCCCGCCGACCGCAATAAATCCACGCGGTACCCGGCCTTCCGAGACAAATTTGCACCGCATATCACCATAATTCGATGTCATCCGCACGTTGCCAACCGCCCAAACTTCCGTTATTATAAAAATCAGCACTTCTACAATTCGCTGGGCCATTGCACATGCGCAAATTTGCCAACCATTTCAATGCACATTGTATTACCATGAATTTTAATTTCTGCACAATGCGCTGGGCCATTATATGAGCTCAATGTTTGTAGCCGGGCTCGTGCGGTGCCGCCAGTTGCCGCAAGTAGCATGCCACCGCGAGGAAAATCTCTTTGGTGGACGGCCTCGCTCTAGCGGGGACAACGCGGCGCACGCAGTGTATAAGCCAAAAAGCTCGGCGCGGCGAGAGCGCGGGCAAACTCTCCAAGTCACTTATCCATCTATCCACCTGCGCGGGGGAAGCGCGTTTGGACAATGTCGAAACCCCCAACGCCCAGAGGAAATAATTTTTACTGCGCGCAAGCCCGATGGCCCGCACGTGGGCTAATTTACCGCCGGCAGCCCACATTTCGCCGTATCTTAATAGCGCCACCTTGAGGTTCTCTAAGTCACCTTTGGCCACAGGTGACGGCAATTGGATTCCGATCGGGAGCCAATACCGAGGCCAGTCGACCGAGGGATAGCGTAACAACGCCGAATTGCTTGACGGCTTTACGGCCGCTAGGAAATAGGCTCTTCTCTTCATAACGGGGATGAACACCGACCCATTCCGTCGGATGGCGCATTTCCCCATGAGGGTGTTGTCTGAGCCAGCTTTCAAACGGTGTCGATATTCACACAAAACACGAATGCGATAAGAATAAAATGTGGTAAATCGGTCCAAAACCGTCTTGCGGACACCTACTACCTTAGCCAAGATTATGAGGTACTTAGCCGGCAAAAAGTGTGGCGCTGCCGAGACGTCGGAAGGAACGGTGGTAGAAAGAAGCACGGCTGTGGCAAACAAAACCTTCGCAACGCCCCTCTTCAAACATACCATAGCCAATCCCCTAATAGTGACGTCGGAAACCCGGCCGGCGCCAGCGCAGAAAGAATGCCGCTAAGATTTCCGTCAGCGGCGGGCGCAAGCCAGTTGCCCCATCCAAATCCAATGGGTGGGAAGCCGATTGGCGAGCCTAGCACATCCAAGGGCTGGAGCTTGGTCGCCGTCAAGGTGGTCACTCCACCACTCCCGGAAGCCGCCGGAACCGGCGTCGCGCCCGGTTGCGCGGGTGAGCCTGCCTGCCGCCATGTCTCGCCGCCAGCCGCGGTATTCGCGGAGGTCGCGGTAACGGTTATTGGAAGGCCCGGAAGGAGTTGGCTAAACGCGGCACTCGACGTTATCGCCTGATTTGCGGTGGGAGTGAGCTTACCATTTTGGGTGGCAAGCTGATAATTCGTCTGCCAATTGGCCTCCGCCAAGCCAACATAAATGTTGTTGGCATCATTTGCGGTATCATTGGTCTCGGCGGCCACGTATCGAACAAATGTGTCAAAGAGGTTCGTCGACAACAGAGGTGAACCGGTCGCCTTGTTCGTCGCCGGGACAGTCAGTGTCGGAAGGTCGTAGTGATTGAGCGTCACCTGCTGACCGTTGGAAGTTGGTTGGAAGAAGGCGACGTAAACTCCTTGGCCGGGATTGGCGGGGGTCAGCGCTGAATTGGACCACGGACCTGCATTCACCCAGTCGGTATAGGTCTGACCGCCAAGATTACTCTTGAGGGTCGTTCCATCTTGATACGTTCCGTCCTCGGTGACTATCGTATCTTCTTGCATATACCCAATATTCATTTGGGTAACACCCCAACCACCGTTGGGCCCCGTAACGGTCACTGAATTTGAGAAAGTTATGTCGTCTGGGGCCGTAACCGACACGTAGCCACCGGCGCTGAAGGTGGTCTGTGGCGGGGGCGGCACAGCCTTTCCGGTGGGCGGCGTGACGGTTCCTGCGGACACCTGGATTTCCACCGCGTTCACGTTCCAGTCACCGGTGAAGCCGGTAGCCGGGCTGTATTGCACCGAAACGACCTCGGCGATGGTGTTATCGAAGCTCACCTGAACCTGGATTGGGCCTGTCCCGGCGAAGATCCCGTCGCCCGGATCCGTAACGCTCCAAGCATTACCGGGAGTCACGCCATTGGGGAGTTGGACGGCATAAGTGTATGCACCACCCTCCGGCACGTTCTCCGCGCCGGTGATGGCGTAAACGCTGTATTTCACCTGATCCAACTGCAGCGTTATTCCGCCTGGCGTTTTCCAATTGAGCGTCACGTAATCGCTCCCCTGGCTGGCGCTGACTGCCTTGCCTTCCACGTAAAGCGTCGACGGGCTGGTCGTCGAAAAGTTCGTCGTTCCGGTAACCGCCCCGGTGCGGTCGGCGTTCTGCCAAAGGCCCAGGTTGCCGCTGGCCACCAACTCAAACTGTCCGCCAGCGGCACTGTTGGCCCCGGCGGTGGTCCCCAGTTTCAGAAGGGCGGCGTCGCCCGCCACAGCGGCGGTCTGCTGGTCCGCCGGAATTAGGCTGTTGGAGCTCGTAAGGGCGTAGTTGTAGTCGTTGCTGTTTTCCAGCACCCAGCCGCCGCTGGTCACGGCACTGGAATGGCCGAGAACCGTGGAACCATCGCTTTCGTACATCTGCAATTGCGCCGCCTGAATGCTGATATCCACCGTCGCCGTGCCGGAAAGGTCTGTGTTGTACCCCGCCGTGGCGGTTAGCGTGAAATTGTAATTCCCGCTGGAG
>JABEVA010000088.1 GCA_013044065.1 Phycisphaerae bacterium | reverse complement strand
TCCAACTTGCCACACATAGAATTATAACACATTCTATATGTGTGCGGAATGTTCCCAAAAATGTGTATTTTTACCCACTCGATTGCCCGAAGACCCCAATTTGGGACCGGGTCGGTCCGCCGCCGTGATCGCCCACACCGTAAAAGCACATGGCGTGGCCCACGCGGCGGTCCGCCGCGGCCACCGTTGCGTGGATATTGCCGATTAAGTTTGACACGCTGGCCGCCAGATACGCCGCGGAAAGGCGACAGGTGGTCACCGTATCGCCGACGGGACTTTGCCACTGAAACAGATCGGCCGGAAGCTTCTTTTCCGTCGCTTGCGGCCGCATGAAGACATAGGCATTCATTCCGGTGCGGGTAAGAAAACTCGGCAGCATGGCGCAGTGGCCGAAGGAATCTACATTATAACCCACATCCACATGAACCGCAAAATGTTCCCGAAAGAATTGTCCGCCAATTTCCGCCTGCTTGAGAAATGATGCTTCCCCAGGCAGATTGCAATCCGGCTGAATCCACCAGCCATTGACAATATGCCATCGCCCTGCGCGCACGTGGGCCTGAATACGCCCAAACGTGCGCGGGTCCACTTTGCGCACCTGATCATACACCCACGCTTCACCGCGCGTGATGTGCAGATCGGGGTATAAATCCAGCAGATCACAGGCCGTCCGGCACGTATTAATGGATTCATCCGCGCCGGCCGGCCAGGTCCACAGCCAGGCCGGATCGAGGTGAGCATTGCCAATGAGATGAATGACAAGATTCATGAAGGCTCCAAATCATGTGCTATACCCCGCTCGGGGCCTGGCAGTACATTATGAAGAGTGAAATATGCAACAAAAGCCCGATTTCCGTGGGCATAACGCAGCCTCCAATGTATCACCAAATGCCGCATCGAGTATAGGTCGATGGAGGCGACATTCAACCGCGGTCGGCCTCAAATGCGGCCTTACGCTGCTGAATGCCGCGTACCTTGGCCAGATCAAATTTGGCGCGGCGATCGAAGGTGAAAATGCCATTTTGTTCCTGAAAAACATCGGTCAATTGCGTATAGCAATACCCGAACATCCGCGGATTATCCAGCAGCACCTCACACAGGGCGGCAAAACGTGCGAGGAATTCCGCTGCGGTGGTGGGAATCTGGCCGTAGCCGCAGGCGTGGGCGGCTTCGACGGCGGTTTTGTCCTGGGTAACCGCCGCCAAATTAAAGCCGATGCCCCCAAATTCACTGACAAAGTAGGGCTGCCCGTTGTAAGCAATGGAGGCTGGCCGGGGGTCGCCGGCATTATTGACAAAAGGTGCGAAGCGTTCCGCCGCCTGATGGCGCATCTGAAAACCCTCCAGGCCTTTGCGGAAGTCGAGGTTATCGGCGTAATCATGGCAGTCGTAAACATCCGCTTCATAAACCCGGTGGGCATAGCCCGAGGTATCCAGCACGGGTCTGGTGGAGTCCATGGCCTTGGCCGCCAAAAACAGGGCTTTGGTGGCATCATCCAGGTTGGTGATGCGGTCGCCAATGGGCTGGTGCGTTTCGTTCAGGGGACACCAGCCAATGATGCAAGGGTGGCAATAATCGCGCTGCAGCACCTCCAGCCATTGTCCGGCATACGTGATAGCGTGCCGCTGGTGGTCTTGGGCATGACCAAACCCCGCCGCTCCCCAATCGGCAAATTCGCCCCAACACAAATACCCCATCTGGTCGGCATGATAAAGAAATCGTTCTTCAAAAACCTTCTGGTGCAGCCGGGCACCGTTAAAACCCGCCGCCTGGGACAGCGCAATATCCTCCCTGAGTGCCGCATCGGTCGGAGCGGTCAAAATTCCGTCCGGATAATAACCCTGGTCCAGCACCAGCCGCTGAAAAACAGGTTTGCCGTTCAGCAGCAGCCGGTGTCCATCGATGCTGATACTGCGCAACCCGGCATAGCTGCGGGCGGTATCCACCAACTGATTTTGCGCATCGATGAGTTCTATTTTTAGATCATACAAATGCGGATCGACCGGGGACCATAACCGGCGACGACCGGCTGGAATGGATAGATCAACGGTGGGGCTTAAATCCAGATCCGCTCGCGCTTCAGTGGTGGCCACCGGCCCATCCTGGTCTGAAAGCACCGCCCGAATCTTCCAGCCGGGGCAGTTGCGACTGATCGGCTGCACCAGGCGGATCAAGCCCGCAGCGACATCCGGGGTGAGCCGCGGCCGGTGCAAATAGCTTTCGGCCGGCACAGGCTCCATCCATACCGTCTGCCAGATGCCCGTGGTTCGGTTGTAAAAGCACGCTTGATTGGCATATTCCCGCGACTGCTTGCCCAGCGGTTGCGGCGAAGAACGCGCATCATCCCGGGCCCGCAAGACGATATTTAACTCCGCCCCGCCCTGCACACCGCTGCGCAGATCCACCGTAAACGGAGTAAAACCGCCACGATGCCTGTAAACTTCCCGGCCATTAATCCACACCGTGGCGTCATAATCCACCGCCTGAAAATGCAGCAATACGCGACCGGTTTTCCAATCCGCGGGAATCGTCACGCTGCGGCGATACCAGACCGCAGGCATAAAATCCGTATGAGCAATTCCGGAAAGTTTGGATTCCGGACAGAAAGGAACCGTGATTTTGGAGTTCAGCGGTCGAGCCAACAATCCGCGTTCCAAGCCGCTGTCGCCGAAATCCATTTCAAATTCCCAGCAGCCGTTGAGGCACAACCATTTTTCTCGACAAAACTGTGGACGAGGATACTCGCAGCGTGGAATATTCGACATGCAGTTTCTGCCTCGCAGCTATTACCAGTTGATCCAAGCCTGTGGGCCAGTCAGGCCCCCAACGAGCCCGTTTAGCGATTATACTATCCTCCGCGTGGAAAAAGGCAATCTTACAGATCCAATAAACGCCGCGGGTGCGGCTGGAATTGTTGGCGGTGTGCAAAACTCAAGCGCACCGACGTTGCCGTTAATCTTGGCAGTGGCATTGCTGCGGCTGGCTTGTGTTCTTGTGCCAAATGAAAGGGTCACATCCGGGGCTGTTGAGTCATGGTTGGGGGGTAACGATCCATTGGCACGGGTTGTGAAAGTTGCAGTTGTATAAAAGGTTGTATTCGCGTAGAGTTTCCGACACTGAGTTTTTGAACACTAGAAGGGTTATTATGACACGCATTGCTATTTCCCAACTCCGTGAAGGAGATGTTGTGGATCAGGCCTTTGTGCTGGGGGGCAAGCAGCTTGGAACCACAACTTCCAACAAGCCATACCTCAAGGCGGAATGTTCGGATGCCACCGGAAAAATTCATTGCCGCATGTGGAACATCGCGCGTGAATTGTATGACCGCCTGCCTGGCACCGGCTACGTGCAGGTACGCGGACGGGTGGAAAATTATCAGGGTCATTTGCAGCTTGTTGCCGAGGCGATGCAGAAGATTGAGGACGCTTCCAAGCTCAATCTGGCGGAGCTTCTCAAGCATACCCAGAAGAATGTGCCGGAGATGTTGGCGCGCATGCGGGCGATCCTGGGGAAAATCAACGACCATGATCTGGCGCAGCTCGTGGCCTCGTTTCTGGATGATCCGGATTTAATGAAACGTTTTTCACTTTCCCCGGCGGCCCAAAGTATGCACCACGCCTGGATCGGCGGCCTGTTAGAGCACACACTGAGCCTGCTGGAGCTGGCCATGGTGATCTGTCCGCGCTATCCCGATATTGATCAGGATCTGGTATTGGCCGGCCTGTTCCTGCATGACATCGGTAAAACGGCGGAGTTGGCCTTTACCACTGGTTTTGACTATACCGATACCGGTCGTCTGGTCGGACATATTGCTATCGGCGCGATATGGGTGCATCAGAGGGCGGAAAAGATTTCGCAGCAGACCGGCAAAGCATTCCGGCCGGACCTGCTGATGGTGATTGAGCACATTATTCTTTCCCACCATGGCGAACCGGAATTCGGCGCGGCGGTACGCCCCAAAACACCCGAAGCAATTTTAGTAAATATGATTGATAATTTGGATGCCAAAACTCAAATGGCCATTGATGCTGTCGCTGCGCCCAGCGAAGACGGCAACTGGACGGAATATCAAAAGGCGTTTAGCAGTCAGTTGTTTCGGCCTTCGATTACCATCGGCAAACCGGAGTAAGACTTGCGTTGGCAGCGGTCCGTTGTCGACTAAAAGACCGCCCTCAAGGGCGGGTTTCGGTTCTCAAAAAGCGCCGGCCGCCAAGTTGACGTTAGGGACCGGGAAAGAATAAATTCGCTTTTTTTTAGTGCCGAAGCTTTGTCTGAGATTTTGGCCGCTGGCAAGGCGTGACGGGCACGCATACCCAGCCAGTGGGTCTGTAAGGAGCCAGCAACAAAGCCAGCAACCAAAAGGACCAGCCGGAAAGTGTGAAGTTATTTTGCCTGGTCCCTTACTTGCCCACGCCGCCACCAGCCGGCCCACCGCCCGTAGCACCGTTATTGGCTGGGGCACCGCCCATACCCATCGCAGCCATCATTTTCATGTAAACATCCTTGTGCAGTTGTTTCCATGTTTTTACCTTACCTGTTTGGATATCGTCGGCCGCAGCGTTAAAGGCCCCCGCCATCCGATTACTCATTTCCAACCTTGTGGCCAGTTCCTTGGCCGGGATTTTTTTCACGGCTGCAAGATGAAACAGCTTTTCACCATCAATTTTCCAGTCCGTACCAATTTTCTTAAAATACAGTTTGCCGGTTTGGCCCGCTTTGGTGCCCGTTGGCGCCGGCATCGTGATGGTGGCTTGGGTGCCCTTAATGTTCACCTTGGCCTTTTTGAGCTTGGCCTGCATGGCCTTGTAACCGCTGGAGGCGCTGGCCAATTCCTTGCCGCCACGAGTGGTTGGCGGCCCCAGCTTGGCCACGGCAATTTTAGACAAATGCTCATTGGCCACCATCACGGTCAACATGGACTTCACCACCGCTTTTTCGCGTTTGCCGGTGCTGCTGACACAGGCCATGGCATGGGCAACGCTTTGGGCGTGAATAGCTTCCGCGTAGGTGCGCAAGGCCCCCAACGGTGTCTTTAAGTTAGTGGCCGCATGAACCACCGATACGCCAAGCAATGCTGCGGCGGTAACGCCAGCTAAAAATGAACGCACTGACATAAGGAATCTCCTGCATAGATGACGGCGACTCATGATTGGCCTTTGGCACCGCTTGGCAACCAAGCGGAAACACCGTTTTGATCAGCCCACACGTTACAATTCTACAATAATTTATAGGACTTGAACTGTCAAGTTACCGCTGGCTCGCCGAGCCTTTCTGGAGGAAAAGATACGGAGTTTTCCCGCCGAGGCTCCATCCTCATGTGCTGGAGAGGCGTTTTAAGAGCGGTCGCTTGACCAAATCCAGCACCAGCATCATGCCAATGGTTGCACTCAATAAAACCGCCACCATCACCACGGGCACCGGTGCCATCAAAATGCCGAAGGTCGCCATCGCCGACACCACCACCACATCCCCGACCGTGGCCCAGAGCAAAAATGTTCCCGGACGGGATTTCCAGAACGCGCGCGTTTCGCGCACCAGATACACCGTAGCCAGGCCGCTGAACACCAAGGCTAGAAAGACCAGCGTTTGCGTGGCGGGTAACGGCAGGAAATGTCGCCCTACATAAAACACCGCAAAACAATACAACAGCCAGGACATCGCAATCACGCCCGACGATTCCATTAAAATTCGCACATTCCAGCGGTCCGGATGTTGGGATGGCGTTACCCGATCGCTGGCCAGCGACATGGTGACAAAATCATTGGCAAACAGCAGCAGCAATACCAGCCGGGGTGTGGTGACCAGTTGGCCGGTGATGAGCAACCCCAAGCTCAAAAACAGTGCCACCTGAATAGTTTTGGTGATTTTATTGGTGGTATACGTAAGCATGAGCCGGTATACCTTGCGTCCGATATTGACCGCATCCGGGAGATGGGAAATTCCGGGCTTGGTCAACACCAGGCTGGCTGCGGAACGAGCCACATCGGTGGCGTTAGAAACGGCAATTCCGACTTCCGCCTGCTTGAGAGCCGGGGCGTCATTAACGCCATCGCCGGTCATGCCGGTAATAATATGCTGGCTCTGAAGCTTCCGGACCAAAGCAATTTTGTCCTCTGGAAATACCCCGGCAAACACATCCGCATTCAGTTGGCCCTTTTCGATGGCCGAACGATCCGCCGATTTATTGCCGATGCCCAGTTGGGCAGAAATGGCTTGGGCGGTGGTTTGGCTGTCTCCGGTGACCATTCGCACACGGATGCCCAAATGTTGCAATCTGGCGATGGTAGCATGTGATTCCGGACGGGGTGGATCGCGCAGGGAAAGCAAGCCAATCAATTTGAGTTCGCCATCGGTTTGTGCCGCCACACCCATCACACGGTTGCCCTGGGCAGCCAAGGCCTCGGCCTGTTTAAGCACATCGCCCGTATTTTTACACAAGGCCACCAAAGTGGCGGCAGCCCCTTTCATCGTCCGGGCCTTTTTGCCATCCAGCTCCAAATCCGCCTCGGCGCGCTTGGTAGCCGGGTCAAATGGAATCAGCTTCTGGCGTTTCCAATGGAAGTCGGCAACGGGGCTTTCCTGATATTTTTTAAGAATGGCCATATCAATGGGATCCTGCGTGCCGGCATCGCACGTTTGCGCGGCAAAGGCCAGCACATCCGGCTCGGTGACACCATTGAGCGGCTGCACTTTTTCCAGCGTCAATTGGTTCAGGGTCAGCGTGCCGGTTTTATCGCAGCAAAGTTGCTGCATACCGGCCAATTCCTGAATGGCCGACAGCCGCGTCACCAGTACATTGTTGTCCGCCATTTCCAGGGAAGCCGTTGCCTGGGCCAGCGTAAAAGTGGCCGGCAGCGCCACGGGCACGGAGGCCACCAGTAAAATCAAGGCGAAGGGCAAAATCACGGACCAAGCCATGCCTACGGAGAAGGCATAGATCAAGACAACAGCCACCAGCGCCCCATCCATGACCAGAAGATATTTGACGATGGAAAAAATAATCTGCTCCATGTGGCCAACGGTTTTGGCACTGCGGACCAGTTCCGCGGTTTTTCCAAAAAAGCTTTTCGCTCCGGTGGCGGTAACTTCCGCAGCCGCCTCGCCGCGCTTCACCACGCTGCCCGAACGGGCATCACCGTCCGGAGCCAATTCGACCGGAGCGGATTCTCCGGTCAGGGCTGATTGGTCCACTTCTATATTGCCCTGAACCAGATGGGCATCGGCGGGAACCATATCGCCCATACGCAGATAGATGCAATCTCCGGGAACAATGTCGCCGGCGGGCACAGACTGCCATTGGCCATCGCGCAGCACGCGGGCATTAATTTCCAGGCGCTGGCGGAGAATATCCAAAGCGGCCTGGGCTTTGCCCTCTTCCACAAAGCCCAGCACGGCATTACCGATCAGCAACAGGGCAATAATAATGGCTTCAACCGGCTTGCCCAGGGATATTTCGAGCACAAAAGTAACCTCCAGCATCCACGGAACGGGTGCCCAGAACGTGATTAGAAATTCGCGAATGGGATGCGGGTTGGGTTTGGCAATAGCATTGGGACCGAATTTTTTCAGCCGCTGGGCCGCCTCCTGCGCCGAAAGACCTTTGGCCCCGGCTACTGGGGGAATGGCGGGCATATTTTTTGTGGGTGTGGGACTATTCATGGATCAGATCCATCACATGACCACCTTACTTGTTATTTTTCCCACCCGAGCAAGCCAATCTCAATCGCGGCCCGGGCGGAGCGCTTTGGTTACGGCCACAGCCGTGCCAGGCATTTCACGAACCGCCCAGTGCCGGAACGGGCTGTTGCGGTGTTCCGGCGGAGCGAAAAACCTCATCATCTGAGAATAAATAAGCGGCCATCGCACCCAACATTAACAGCAGCGCTATCCAAAACCGCCAGTCGCGATGAATCCGCTTCCAGTATGGCCCTGAGACATCCGCCCCATGGTGCTGATGGTCTTTTTCATGCTCCTGACGCTGGTGCTGATGGCTATGGTGAGCATCATTCATACGGTATACCTTTCCTTTAAATTATTGTTACGTGCTTCCGGTGGTTAAGCACAGCGCACGAGAGCCGCCTTAAATTACATGCATCTACGAAAAGCGAATCGTGAAACTCCCTGGAAAGCCCGCAGTTACATTTCAATCACCACCTTGAGAGCCTTGGTTGTGGCCGCACTTGCAAACGTATCGTACGCTTCGATCATTTGATCCAGCTTGAAGTGGTGGGTAATCAGGACCGCAGGGGAGATTTTGCCGGATTGGACGGTCTTGATCAACAGCGGCGTTGAGACCGTATCCACCAGGCGGGTGGTAATCGAGATATTTTGCATCCACAGCCGCTCTAAATGCAGATCAACCTTCAGGCCATGTACGCCGACGTTGGCGATGATGCCGCCCGGTGCCACCACATCCTGACACAAGCTGAACGTAGCTGGAATACCGACCGCCTCAATCACCGTGTCCGCGCCACGCCCACCGGTGACAGGCATAATCGCTTCGGCCGCCTTACCACCTGAGTTGTTCACGGTGATGTCCGCTCCCAGGCGTTTGGATATTTTCAATCGGTTTTTATCCCTATCGACCATGATGATGAGGGCCGGCGTGTAGAACTTCGCCGTAAGCAGTGCGGCCAGACCCACCGGACCCGCTCCGACAATCACCACGGTTGATCCGGGCTGCACTCTGCCGTTGAGAACGCCACATTCAAAACCTGTCGGCAGAATATCGCTTAACATCACCAACGATGCCTCATCGAGTCCCGGTGGAATGTGATACAAACTGGTATCCGCATGTGGGATGCGGACGAATTCGGCCTGCATTCCGTCGATGGTGTTGCCGAGGATCCAGCCGCCGGTGATGCAATGAGAAAACATTGCTCTGCGGCAGTATTCGCACCTGCCGCAGGAGCTGATGCAGGATACCAGCACATGGTCGCCCGGCTTGAAAGCCGTAATGGCAGGCCCGATGGTCTCCACCACGCCTACGCCTTCATGGCCCAGGATGCGCCCCGGTTGGCAGGTGGCCACATCGCCTTTGAGGATGTGCAGGTCCGTGCCGCAGATGGTGGTGCGTGTGACGCGCACGATCACGTCGGTGGGTGCGGCGATGACGGGCTTGGGCCGGTCTTCCAGGGACTTCTTGTTTGGTCCACCATATACAAGTGCTTTCATAATACAGTTCCTTTAATCATTGGGGGGGGCTGTTTTTTTGGGATTTTAATATCGGGCTTGGATTCCGCTTTGGACGCACTTTGCTGAATATCGCGTGTCGCCCGCACCCAGTCCTGATCTGCCCGATTGCGTTGGCGGCCGCCCTGCTCGTAGATTTCAAAGGCTCGCCTGGCGATCGGTGGGGTTAAATCAGCGGGCGGCCCAACATTGGATGGAGGTTCGGGTTCGGATTGAGTATCGGGTGTAGGCTGGACCTCTGATGTGGGTGGTGCTTTGGCATCAGGCCCAGTGGAGGCTGGGGCCACAGGTTTAACTGCCCCCTTCGTTTGGTCGCCGGGCTTAGTACCGGACTTAACTGGATCGAGAATGCGATAAGCCAGCAGCTTCACACGGTCGCTGGCCAGCGCCCAAATTGCCGCATAGCCCCAAACAAAGCCAGCCCATTCCCAACCCAGCGCTGGCATAAGAAACCCATACACAGCCACAAGCGTAGCGATGGTTTGGGCACCCAGTACAGCCATCCATAAAATTCGCGCCGGTGGGATGGACCAGAATGGGCCGCGCGTGCGCGTTAGATAAATCGTCATGGTTCCGGCCACAGAAAGCATCAGATACATCATTGGCTGAAGCAGTCTATGATCGATGTGAAAGACCCGGTCAGCCAGAAAGAACAGGCCGAACGCGGCAATGGGGCCTAGAACCCCCAACACCGTGGCGATGCCCAAGACCAGTCGCATGTTCCAGACTTCAGGTTGCTTTTTGTAACGCGCATTGTCGTACGCAATAGACAAAATGGCCCCATCGTTGAGAACCGCCAACATCACAATCATCACCGCCGTCAGCGGGAAAAAGTTAAAAAACAATATCGCCGCTGTCATAAACAACAGCACCCGCAGAGTCTCGGCAATACGATAAATGGCATAGCTGTTCATCCGTTGGATAATTCTCCTGCTTTCCTTGATGGCGTCGATAATGACCGACAGGCCGGGCGTCAGCAGCACGATGGATGCCGCAGCGCGTGCTGCGTCGGTGGCGCCGGAAACGGCGATGCCGCAGTCGGCTTTCTTCAGGGCGGGGGCGTCGTTGACACCGTCCCCGGTCATACCGACGATGTGCCCGTGCTTTTGCAACACATCCACAATGTGGAATTTGTGCTCGGGAAACACCTGAGCATATCCATCCGCCCTCGCGATGGCTTCGGCTACCTGTGCATTTTCATCCTTCTTTGAATCACCCAGACCGGCGGCATCGAGAATATTGGTGTCCATTCCCAATTTTCTGGCGGTCTCCTGGGCGATGGCCAATGCATCACCCGTAACCATCTTGACCTTCAAGCCCATCATCTCCGCCGCGGCGATGGTGGCCTTGGCATCTTCCCGCGGCGGATCAAACAAAGGCAACACGCCGACAAATTGCCACGGGCCGTCGCCCTCGGCCCGGGCCACGCCCAATGAACGAAAGCCGCGCGCGGCGAAATCATTAACCACCTTTTCCACGGCGGTTTTCACCTGCCCGACATTGGCCGCGAATGCTAAAATTACCTGCGGGGCACCTTTGGTCACCCTGAAGGTCCTTCCATCCTTGCCCTTAACCGTCGCCTCGGTGCGTTTATGTACCGGGTCGAACGGCTGGAAGTGCGTGACCTGGTAATCCTTAAGCGCATCTTTATTTTTCAGGCCACCGATCACCGCCAGATCAATGGTGTCGTTATTTTCAGTACGCGACGCCAGCGCCCCATCCAGAATCACTTGTTCGACGGGGATCTGATCCACGCTAAATGGATCGCCCAACGTCAGTTTGTTCTGGGTCAGCGTGCCGGTTTTGTCCGAGCACAGCGTATCCACCCCCGCCAGTTCCTCAATGGCCACCAACTTGCTCACAATAGTCTGTTTCTTGGTCAGCAGGCGAGCGCCCACCGCCATCGTCACTGACAACACCGTCGGCAGCGCTACAGGAATTGCTGCCACGGTCAGCACCAGCGCGAATTGCAGGGTAGTGAGAATCGGGTTGCCACGGATCAGCGAAACAATCACAATCAACCCCACCATTCCTACCGCAAGGACGATGAGGTAGTTGCCGATCTTCAAAACCGCTTTTTGAAAATGGCTGACAGTGTGGGCAGCCTGCACCAGTTGCGTCGTCTTACCGAAGTAGCTGTCGGCTCCGGTGGCGTAAACCAGAGCCTCGCTTTCACCCTGACGAATGATAGAGCCTGAAAACACCGCTTCGCCGGCTTTGCGGCCGGCGGGTAGGGATTCGCCCGTCAATGCCGATTGGTCCACCTCCATCGGATCGCCACCCAGCAGGCGGGCATCCGCCGGCACAATATCGCCCAGCCGCAAGCGGATGACATCGCCCGGCACCAGTTCCCGCGCGGGGGGTGTGGCCCACTGACCATCGCGTTTCACCCGGGCTT
>JABEVA010000087.1 GCA_013044065.1 Phycisphaerae bacterium | reverse complement strand
GCTTTTGGTGGTGATTTCCATTATCGCCATCTTGGTGGCGTTGCTGCTGCCGGCCTTGGCGGGGGCGCGGCGGGCAGCCAATGGCGTTTTGTGCGCATCTAATTTGCGCCAGTTGGGAGCTGCGGACCAAGAATATACGCAGTCGTCGCCGGGCGGTAGCCGCGGATTTGCCTATTCGGCATTTTGGTTTGACGACGGGTGTTGGCCGATCTTTCTCGCTCGGATGTTCGGTAATACCGTAGCCGCGGATAATCCGACATTTTCGCTGCCAATGAGCGAACGGATGGTGTTGATGTGCCCCAGTGCTCCGACGGTGGCTCCCAGCATACCCGGTGACGGGACCAACGCCTATGGAACGGCTACTCAGGCTTGGAATCAGGATTGGAATCCGGGTACTATTCCCGGGCTGAACTCGGTTGAATCCGGCTATGGTTTTAATGGTTGGCTATACAATTGGGGCACAACCAATGCTCCAAATCAAGCCGTCTTGACTTGGCCGTATGGGGTTGGCATACCGAACAATTACTGGAGCCAAGGAGCGGAGGCTCCCGGTGCGCAGACGCCTCTGTTTTGCGATGCCTGTTGGCATACGTTCTGGCCTGAAGCGAACACTCCGCCTCCAGCCAGTGTCGAAACCCCGGGACTATTTTGGGCTATGCCGGCGGTCAACCGCCATGAGGGGGCTATTAATGTGGCCTTTTGTGATGACCATGTGGAACGTGTGGCGCTGGGAAACCTGTGGACGTTGGACTGGCATCCTGATTTTTCTCCAAAGCTACCATGGGGTGGATATCCCCCGCCGCCGGTCCCGTGAGGACGGCCCTATATGCCTCGCTATTTCAGCAGACGCTGCCAGATTCCGCGCGGATGGGCTCGCGAATGATCGTACAGATTGGGGGCACCGTCACAATGCTACACGCGGCTACCGTGGTGATAGGCATGAAATTTCCGAACCTATTTTCAAAATGGCGCTTAAATTTATGGATAAAATCAGTCGTCGAACTTGGAGTTTGGCTGTGGGCGTTGCGGTGGCTGGAGGGCTGTACGGCTGCCAGTCACGGCTGGCCAAAAATCTGGTGGCGAAACCCGCAGGGATGACGGTGTATGTGAGTCCTACCGGTAACGACGGTTGGAGCGGCAAATTGGCCACGGCAAATATGGATGGATCGGATGGCCCGGTAGGCAGCGTTTGCCGGGCGTTGGAGATTGTGCGTGGTTGGCGGAGGGTTCAAAAGGTGGCGGCGTTAGCCGCCCACGTTATTTTGCGCGGGGGCACTTACGAGCTTAAGAATTCCATCGTCATCGGTCCGGAAGATTCTGGAACACTGGATTCTCCTTTGGTCATCAGGGCCTACCCTGGAGAAGAGCCGACAATATCTGGTGGTGTGAGAGTGGCTAACTGGAAGGTTCGCCGCGATGGTTTATGGGAGACGGCTGCGCCCGAGGGTATGAATGCGCTGACCGTAAACCAGCTATTTATTCAAGGCCAGCGTCAGGAGCGTCCGCGCCTTCCAACGAAAAACTGGTATTTCATGGCGCACGTGGTGGAGCAACAAGAATATCGTCGGCGAGCCTTCCGCTTTGAGAAGGGGGAATTCAACCCGAAATGGTATGCCCTGCGGGATGTGGAAGTGGTTTCCTATGACGTCTGGACCACAGAGCGGCAGTGGGTGGAGTCTGTGGACCCGAAAACAGACACGGTGTATCTGCAGGATAATGGTTTCGAACTTCAAGCATACCAGGTGCGGCAACGCTTTTATATTGACAACGTGCGTGAGGCCCTCAATAAACCCGGACAGTGGTATTTTGATCGCCCCGAGAAGAAAATTCTGTACAAACCGATGCCCGGCCAAAGCCATCAGGAATTTAGCGCGGTGGTGCCGATAGTCCGGCGGCTCTTTGATCTACGGGGAGCGCCGGAGGATCATGCATACGTTGAGCACGTTACCATCAAGGAAGTCCGGCTGGAACATTCCGCTTGTGCGGTCTCGCGCGTGAACCTGGCCAATGATGGACAGTCCTCCACCGTAGGCTTTGAATCAGCCATTTTTGGACAGGGTGTCAAAAATGTAAATATTGTGGATTGCGAAATCGCCCATGGTGGTGAACATGCGATTCGGTTTATGGGTGCTACGGAAGGCGTAACTGTTCAGCGGTGCCACATTCATGATATGGGCGGCGGCGGCGTGTACCTGGGACTGGACTGTTCTATCCAGGATTATTTTAGGCTGCCCTTGGAGGTCCGATTCACCGGTCAATGTGTGGTGGATAACAATTTTATACATGACAGTGGAAAGCTGTCTCCGCAAGCTTGCGGCATCTGGATTGGACATTCCGGGGACAATCGAATCAGCCACAATGTTATCGCCAACCTTTATTATACGGGTATTAGCGTAGGTTGGTGCTGGAATACGGCTCCCATGCCCAGCCCGGCGGTGCGAAACCTGGTGGAATACAATCGCATCTATAATTTAAGTAACGGTGTACTTAGCGATGGCGGAGGTATTTATTTATTAGGGGTCTCGCCGGGCACGATGGTGCGAAACAACTGGATCTCCGATCTGGTGCCGTATACGCGATATTTTAACGGGCTTTATCTGGACAACGGCGCGTCGGATATCCGCGCGGAGAACAATGTGGTTGAGAATGTCGCATACGGCATGGGGCTGCTGGTTCACCAGGGCGCTGATAACGTGGTGGTCAATAATTATTTCGGCCGGGTTAGAGAGGTATGGGTGGACCGAAATACGGACAGCCAGGGAAAGTTTATTCCGCTTAGCCTGGCCTTTGACCGCAATGTGGTGGTGGTGACCGGTGGCAACGTTTGGCCGCCCGACTCGCCCGCTACCATTGCGGCAGGGTGTAAATTCAGCCGTAATGTTTACTGGAGCTCGCGGGGATCGGCACCAAGCCTCCACGGAGAAGATTTCAAGCAATGGCAAGCCGGCGGCCAGGATGCCGGATCGCTTGCGGCTAAGCCAGGTTTGCAGACGGTGGATGGCATTATATGTGCGGAAGCCGGATCGCCGGCTGAGCGGATCGGATTCCGTCCCATCGATACCAGAAACATTGGGTTATACGGATCCGCCGCATGGCGGGCTTTGCCGGGCACCATCGCGCCACTACCAATCGCCGATCGCGCGCCATATCCAAACCCGGTGGCGGAACCGGTGCATACAAACTTTCAACAGCTAAAGGCGGGAGCGGCCATTTATGGCTTGACCACCATGGGCCATGGCAACGGAGTCGTGGAAGCTACGCCGGTCACGGGCCGACGCGCCTTTCGTCTGGGTCCGCAGGGCGTGACCTATAGCTACTACCAACCGTGGATACGGCGGTGCAAACTGGACTTGCAGTTCTCAGTTCTGGTTCCGGCACACAATGGGACAACGTTGTGCCTGGAGCTAAGGGATTGGCGCAGCAACCCGTATATCACGGGGCCGAGTGTCGTATTTGGGGCGGATGGGGGCGTTGTTGCCAACGGTGTTCCGGTCGGGACTGCCCCGCTAGGGAAATGGGTGGATGTCCATGTCTTGTATGATTACCGGATGGGAAAATCAGGTGAGGATTACCAGATAAGTCTCCATCAGGCGGGCAAGGCGTTGGCCATGAAACGAATTCCGGTTCCTGGTGCGTCCAAGTTCGCAACGTTGACGTGGATGGGATTTATCAATCAGGGGAAGCTCGGGGAGGAATGCTATATCGGATATGTTGATTGCGCATCGGCCGGGCCTTAGCCAAGGGATGTGTTTCCAACTGGCGGAGACGCGCCAAGGGCTATTGGATAAACATGGAGTTGAAGTATAAGGGATAATTACATGGCGTTCGGGGTAATGAACGGCTCCGCGCTGTAGGCGGGGGTGAAAAGCCGACAATGGGCTCAGCCGAGGGATCGGTTTTAAAATTTTCAATCTATTCTCTATTGATAAAATGCCCCGTTATTGTGGTATGTTTTTTTCCGGTCTGTGGTGGGCCTGGCGGACGGGAGGGCTGTGGACGGATGCCGTTTTTTGGAGTTGACTGTGGATGAATTGCTTCTTATTCCTCGACCGAAAAAAGCCTGCCCATCGATCGGCACATGGCCATTACCTGCGGTCGGAACGATTTCCTTGAACTTCCGTGATGACGCGGTGCGCGCGGCCGCGCAGCGCCTGCGTGCTAGCCTGCCACACGACCGTGCCAAGACGTGGCGCATTGCCACCTTGGATCAGCCGTTGAACAAGGCGATGGAAATTCATCTGCGGCTGGACCGGCGCGTCCGCCATCCGCAGGGTTACGAGATTTATATCGCCCGCGATGGCGTGACGGCTGTGGCCGCTACGCCACAAGGTATGTTTTATGCGGTGGAAACGTTAATTCAGATTGCTCGGCAATCCGGGGAAAAGTGGCCTGGGATCGCAATTCAGGATCAGCCGATGTTTGAGCACCGCGGCTTTTATCATGATATTTCGCGTGGTAAGGTGCCGACACTGGCCACCATTTTAGGGATTATTGATGACTTGGCGGCGCTGAAAATCAATGAATTCCAGCTTTATATTGAAAACGTGTTTGCGTTTCAAAACCATCCGGATATTTATGGCGATACGGACGCGCTAAGTGCGGAGGAAATACTGGAAATTGATGCCGCGTGCCGTGCGCGGTTCATTGATTTTGTACCCTCGATCAGTTCGTTGGGGCATTTCGAGAAAATTCTACAGCGGCCCGCGTATCGCGCCTTGGCGGAGGCCGGTCCGGACGGAGAGCCGTGGTCGCTCTGTCCGACTGATCGCAGGGCCAAAAAGCTGCTGGAAGAAATGTACGCGGAATTTCTGCCGAATTTCTCCAGTCGGCGGGTGAATATCTGCTGTGATGAATCGTGGGATTTAGGCAAGGGCCGTAGCGCGGCGCTGGCGGAACAGATTGGTGTAGGCCGGCTCTACCTGCAATGGGTGCAATTTTGCGATTCGCTAGCCCGCAAGCATGGCAAGCGGATTGAGTTGTGGGGAGACATCATTCTGAATTATCCGCAGCTTGTGGCGGAACTGCCGCCAGAGGCCATTGTGTTGGAATGGGGTTACGAATCGGATCATCCGTTTGACAGGGATGCGGCGCTATTCGCAGCTTCGGGACGTAGTTTTTATGTTTGTCCCGGCACCTCATGTTGGAACTCCATTGCTGGCCGTACGGAAAATGCATTTGCCACCATGCGACGGGCAGCCAAAGCTGGTGTGGCCAATCATGCGGCGGGTTTTTTGAATACGGATTGGGGCGACGGAGGTCATCAGCAAATGCTGTCCGTGAGCTACCTGCCCATGGCCTTTGGAGCGGCGGTTTCGTGGAATCCGACGGATTCGGCTGATCGGGAGGTAATCGCGGCGGCATCTCGGCACGTTTTTCAAGCGGAATCGGATGATTTCGCCCGAGCCGTGGCAGATTTGGGCGATGTTCATATCGCTCGCGAACCTATCAACGCTGCACTGGAATTTCTTCTTTTTCGCGAACCTTGGGACCAAACCAAACAGTTGGAGCGTGTCAGGCGGGGCGGATTGAAAACCCAACTAAAGCGGGTGGAGATGCTGCGTGAAAAAATCGCTGCAGCCGCCCTACATCGGCCCGATGCCAAATTGGTGCGCGACGAAATGGTGTTTAGCGCAGATACAATTTTGCATGTTTTGGAACGCACACAGGCTCGCCTGGCCAAGCCGACGACCAGTTCGTTTGGAGTTCAAGCGCTTTTCGCCCGCCTTTCGGCGCAATCCGGTAGACTCTGCCGCAATTTCAAACGGCTCTGGGCAGAGCGAAACAAGCCCTCGCACATGGAAGCGACGCTGGCGCACTTTTTGAGCCTGCGCCGCGAATACGGGCTTAGAATGGCCAAATGCGAAAAACGGAGGTAGGCCCACGGCCCCGCCAAGGCGGGCGTGCAGAAATCGCGGCCACGGGTCAGGATCAGCCGTGGGTCCGTATATCGAGGCCGGATTCGGGGTGGGAGGGCGGAATCTGGATTTCGGCGATGGTGGCGACGTCTTTTTCAAATTTGGCGGGGATATCGATATAGGCCCGTACCGTGACGCCATGAATGTGAGCGTCGATGCCGGCCAAACACGCAGCCATGACATCATGAACGGCAAGACCGACGCGCCCTGTGGGGAGGAATGGTGGTGCGCGGCTTGGGGAAATTGCAATGGGCCACGGCATCCAGATCGGTGCCAACCTTGACACCGGCCATGCGAAGGCCGACGAGTGATTTCACGGATGCAGAAGAAGGCTTTTTTGGAGAAACATGATGATTAACCGGATATTAATTGGTGCCGGCACCCAGGGATGAGATTTGGCCCGGCAGGCAATGTGCTTGCCTGAGCGGATTCGAATCGCCGCAGTGGATCATGCCGGACCGACAGATCTCCGCATCGGCCGAAATTGTTGAAAAATTGGAACGTTCCGCAATTCCCGTCGTACTTATCGATGGCGATGTTGTCCGGTATCCGGCCCGCAGCCACTTCGACCTGGTTGGCATTGACAACTTCCATTCCGGTTATATTCTGGCCACTCATTTC
>JABEVA010000086.1 GCA_013044065.1 Phycisphaerae bacterium | reverse complement strand
GTGTATTCCATGCTGGAGTTTATCCCGATGTCTGTCGGGACGGTGAATCATCGTCATCCTCCGTTAAGGCATGGATGCCGAAATCTCCCGATCTCTCGGGATGCAGGATCAGCCAGTCGGGACTCTACTTCCAACTTTCCCCAAACCATCCGCCCGCGCCAGGCTGATGAAAGCCTAAAAAATTGAGCACATAACGGGGGCGTTGCGGAAATCGATTCTGTTGCGCCTTGGGGGGCGGCGGGGTGATCGTCTGGTAACTTTGGATTTTGTTTGCCCGCCGGAGGTCCCGATTCATCGGGACGCCACGGTCTCCCGACGAAGTCGGGACATCCGGAACCGGGTTGAACGATGGCCCAATCCTGAGGCCTCGGAAAATGCAAAGTGGCGGATATTTTCATCAGGCCAGGCCCAGTCGGCTACGAGGGGGCGGATAGGTGGATGTGGTTTGCCGGGCCTGGGGCGGTGCCGGTTGCTTGGGATCGGCGGCGGCAAGCGAAAATGACGATTTTGCATTCGCGTGATGGGGGCGGTACATTATGGCCTCGGCGCGGGAATAATGACGGATGAAGGCGCATTGGATAACTGGAAAGCATGGGTATTGTAGTTCAAAAATTTGGCGGGTCTTCGGTAAGCACCGCGGCCAAGATTCACAAAGCCGCAGAAAAGATTATTGCGGCCAGAAAGGCCGGGCGGGAGGTCGTGGTCGTGGTATCGGCCATGGGCGATTCCACAGATCATCTTATTGCGTTGGCCCGGGAAATCTGCGAGAATCCACCGAAACGGGAGATGGACCAGTTACTGGCTACCGGCGAGCAAGTAGCCATCGCCCTGATCGCCATGGCCATTCATGCTCATGGGTACGAGGCGATCAGTTTTACGGGGGGGCAGATCGGCCTGATTACGGATGGGGTATATTCCAAAGCCCGCATTCAAAAAATTGACCACAGCCGCATTACCCAGGAACTAAGTCAGGGACGGATTGTGATTGTGGCGGGTTTTCAGGGCGTTACCTCCGATGGACATGTTACGACGCTGGGCCGAGGAGGCAGCAACGCGACGTTGGTGGCGTTGGGGGCGGTGCTTCACGCGGAGGTGTGCGAAAACTATACGGATGTGGACGGCGTGTTTACCGCCGATCCGCGGATTGTACCCAACGCCCGGAAAATTGGCCGGATCAGTTATGATGAAATGCTGGAACTATCCAGTGTGGGGGCGGGGGTTTTGCAGACCAGGGCGGTGGAATTTGCGAAGAAATACAATGTGCCGATTCATGTGCGTAACAGCGCCCATGACGGTGAAGGAACGTGGATTGTCGCGGAGACTCCGGCAATGGAACATATTGTGGTTTCGGGCTGTGCGCTCAAGACGGATTTAACCCGTGTAACGCTGAAAAACATACCCGATCGACCGGGTATTGTGGCGCGCATTTTTACGGCCATCGGGGCGGCCAATATCGTGGTGGATGACATTATCCAAAACGTCATGGATGATGGAACCGCCAACATCAGTTTTACGGTGGAGCATGGCGACATGGCGGACCTGAAACTGGTGGTGGAGAAGCTGCTCTCGGAACTGGGCGGCGCGGCCAATTACAATCGTGATCTGGCCAAAGTGTCGGTGGTGGGCGTGGGGATGAAGCAGGCCGCCGGCGTGGCCAGCACGATGTTCCGGGCGTTGGCGCAGCAGAAGGTGAATATCCAGAATATTTCCACCAGCGAAATACGTATCAGTTGCCTGGTGGCCCGGCAGGATGCGCAAAAAGCTTTGCAGGCGGTGCATGCGGCATTCGGCCTGGATAAATCGGTGTAGGCCGGCGGTAAAGACGGTGATTAACCGGCCAGTTCACTGGCCACCACCAGGCGGCGTTTGCCGGCTTGGACGTCCTTTTGCATCCGCTGTTGCGACGCGGCGGCGTGGGATGAGTGAAGCCGCGTTTGCAGGTCGACCATCTCGCGGCGAATGCGCACCGCGATGTCATCGGCGGAAAGCCCGGCCAGTTCTGCATGAGAAATCGGTGCGCCATAAAGAATGCGGATCGGTTTGCAGGATGGGAATTTCTGATTGCGCGGCCAGGCTTCGAAGGCCCCGTCGATGACAATGGGAATAACCGGAGCTTGGGAGCGATGAACAATGATGGCGACGCCGGCGGCAATCGGTCCGATGGTGCCGTCGGCGGTGCGGGTGGCTTCGGGAAAAATATTGACCAGATAGCCTTTGTTGAGCCGGGCAATAGCTTCGCGCACGGCGGTCGAATCGGCCCGTCCCCGGCGAATGGGAAAGGTATTGGTGGACTCCATCATCCATTGGGTCAGGCCGCCCTGAAAGAGGGAATCCCGGGCCATGTAGTGGATCTGGCGTTTAATGGCAATGCCGATCAGCCACGGGTCGAGAAAGCTCTGGTGGTTGGTCACCAGCAAGGCTCCGCCGGTGGATGGAATGTTCCACCGGTTAAAAGTGCGGATATGAAACATGAGCACGGCGATGAACTGAAAAAACACGCGGCCGATCTTCCATAGAAATCCCTGTAGCCACCAACTGCCTTCGCCACGATACGTATAGCCCCGCGGGGTGGCGGCCGACGCGGTGGTCGGGGCTGGGACGATTTGGTGGCCGGGCTTACCGGTGAGGGAGCCTGCCGGGTCCGCAGATGTCCCGTGGCCGACGCTGCCGGCCGGGAGGCCCGGAG
>JABEVA010000009.1 GCA_013044065.1 Phycisphaerae bacterium | reverse complement strand
CGCGCACGGTGATCCCGTTCCCCGCTGATCGTAGCCTTCTAACCACCTGACGCTATCCCTGCCCCAACGCTGCCCGAGCCGCTTGCCTCATTACCACCTCCGGGGCTGGCTGGCCGGTAAAACCTGTGAATTGCAGCAGGGCCTGTTGAATTAACATCTCCAGGCCATGCACCACCACAGCCCCTTTGGACTGGGCCAGTTGAAGCATTTTGGTCTCATGCGGGTTGTAAACGGTATCAAACACAACGGTCCGGCTATTCCATGGCATATCCTCCGGCACCGGACAGCCGGCCGTGTTGGGACTCATTCCCACCGGCGTGCAATTGATGTAAATATCATAGACTCGCTCGCAAAGACGTTCCATAGGCGCAGCATCAACAATGCCGGTACGGCCGGTAAAGTCCCTCGCCAACGTGACCGCCCTTTCCAGCCCACGATTAAAAACAGTGACTTGGGCTCCCCATGCCGCCAGCCCCGCCACAATGGCTCGCGCCGCACCGCCGGCACCAAGGACCGCCACTCGTTTACCATTAAGACTCCGCCGATCCACCGCCATGGCTCCGGTAAGGGCATTGAGTGCGCCGGCATAATCAGTGTTCAAACCGCTCGTCGTCCCGTCCGGGGTCAACAAAATAGTATTGACTGCTTGAATATGCCCGGCTGCATCTTCCACCGTGCCGCCGTGCTCCAACACGTAACGCATGGCATGATGTTTATGTGGAATAGTTACGCTTACCCCTCCTGGATTCAGACCGGGGCATTGCCGGAGCGCATCCAGGGCGCTACAAAAGTTATCATAGTCCGGTTCGACAGCTAACGGCACATAGAGACCGTCAAAATCAATGGCGGCAAAGCCGGCGTTATGAATGGCCGGGCTGATGGAATGTCCTACCGGCCAACCGATGACACCAAACACCCGCGTGCTTGGGCGCTGACTATTCCAGCGGTACAGATTTGTTAGTTGCGTCAACGAGGGCTGACCCGGAGCGCTACCGCCTTCCACCCCAATAGTGGCAAAGTTGAAAGGGGCCCCGAATTTGGCTGCCAGTAAACGTGAAATTACGCCAAACTCTCCCATCGCCAGGCATAAAAAAGGGCGTTTGTCGTGGGCTGCATGGCGTGCATAAAGCCCCAACGCCCGCACGCCATCGACGATGCTGTGCGCTTTCCAGACCACCTTGAATATCGCCGCCGCATCCACCTCGTGCATGGCCGCCAGCAGTGCGTCCAGATCGGAGGGGCATCCGGTCCAATCATGACTGGAAAGAATCAAGTTGGCCCCGGAAATGCTCTGCGGACCAGTCGCCTTGGTTAACACCTGGCGAACCGCCGATGAACGCTGCCAAGCCTGCAGTTCCACATCCACCAGTTCGGGGGCATCCGGCCCCGCAAGGGTCTGATTATACAACTGGGCCAGTGTGTCATCGTCGCCCACAAAGCCACCACCCTCCCGGGCAGATCGAATCGTTAAAATAACTCCCAAATGTCTATGGCCAAGCCGAATTCCGCGCCGAGCAGCCAGCGCCTCACGAATGACTGGCACATTGGCTAGATCGCAGCGCAGCTCCACCATATCCGCCCCGGCGGTCAGAGCTTGCGACATCGCCATGACGGTCGGCGCTACGGCCGTAACAAATATCGGTACAACCAGTTTCGTCATTTTTTTCCACCCCTGCCTCCGGCGGCCGGCGTTCGGTCGGTCTTCTTATCCGGCACAGAAAACCTTTTCAGTTTCACTGCCTTCCCCGCTGCCAAAGCTCGCAGCACCTCCAAATTGATTACATCCCAAGGCCGGGAGTCAGGAGCATTTTCCTTGGCGGTTTCGAGAATTTTGGGAACGTGTTTCAACCGCGGATGGCGAGAAAGAAATCGAAAAGCGCCTAGCCCCACGTATCCGCGGCCAATGTGCGCATGGCGATCCACCCGACTGCCCAAAGGCTTGAGACTATCGTTGAGGTGCAAGACTTTCAGCCGATCCAGCCCAACCACCCTATCAAACTCCTGCCACACATTGGCCATGCCGGCTTCGCTGGTAATGTCATATCCGGCGGCCAGAATATGGCAGGTATCCATACAAACTCCAATGCGTGCCGGATCGCCGAGATCTTGGATGATCCGCGCCAGATGTTCAAACCGCCAGCACAGCGCGTGGCCCTGGCCGGCGGTGGTTTCAAGGCAAACGGTTACCAGGGCACTCGGCGTAGCAGCCAAGGCCGCCCGGAGCGAATCGGTAAGCCGATTTATTCCCACCTCCTCCCCTGCTCCGCCATGCGATCCACCATGGGTGACCAGATAGCGGATTCCCAAAATGTCGCAGCGCTGAATTTCATTGGTAAAAGCTTCTAAACTCTTTTTCCGTAAGTGCGAGTCAGGGGCGGCTAAATTCACCAGGTAAGAATCGTGCGCTACGATCTGAGAAAAGCCGGCGGCATCCGCCGCCTTGCGAAAATCGGCAATAGCCTGTGGCTGTAGCTCCAGACTCTTCCATTGTTGCTGATTGCGGGTGAATATCTGGACCGTTTGCAGGTTCAGTTCTTGCGCTTCCGCAATGGCATGATATAAGCCCCCAGCAATTGATAAATGTGAACCAAACACTCTAAATACTCCACCGCGTCATGCGATTCTGGATGTCAGGATTATCTTACCTACAACAGGCGGGCGTGGAATGTACCAATGGCGCAACCTCAAGCGAAGCTCCTGACCACTCCCACGATCGCTGGCGTGCCAGCAGCCTGCTTTGACTGCCAAACCCATTGGTCCCGCCAAACCCGCGTGCGGCAGGCTCGTTTCTTCCGGCTCCGGATGGCATTATGCCGTGTTCCCAAAATGAAGCAAGGATGCGTGAGCAACCGCAGGCCGGCCATTCGGCGCAAAACCATGGCCCCTCCCTGACCACGGTGGCAGTTGCCAATTACCGTCGCCTTCGGGTAAAAGACAGGTAATATCTTGTTTTGGAGCCAATCATTTTATGTCACCCGTCCTGCCGACATTCCATGAATCATGGTATCGCGTGGCTGATCTGAAGTTGCGCATTCGCAGCAGTGTGCATATTGTGCGCCAACGCTACCGCGGCCAACGACGATATGTGGTGTTGGATCAGGCCAATAACGCCTCGTTTAGCCTCACCCAGCCGGGGTACCAGTTGTTGGGCCTTCTCGATGGCTCGCGAACACTGCGGGAGGCGTGGGAAAGTTGTTGCAAGGTGCTGGGCGATGAAGCCCCTACGCAAGGCGAAGCCTTGGATTTGCTGGGCCAGTTGGCCTCCAACAACCTGCTGGAATCAGAGTTGCCGCCGGATGCCGCCGGCATGTTTGAACGCTATAAGAAGCGTAAAAAGCGCGAACTCCAAGGCGCACTGATGAACGTGCTGTTTCCGAGGATACCCATTTTTGATCCAGACGCCATTCTGGAAAAGGCGATTTTTCTGGTGGGTTGGATCTTTTCGTGGCCGGGCTTGGTGGTGTGGCTGGCGGTGGTTCTGGCTGGAATTTATACCCTTTTGAACCGTGGTCCCGGACTGGGTGCTGCGTTGGCCGGTGCATCGCACATTTTAAGGCCAGACAATTGGCTGCTGCTTTATGGAGCTTTTGTGCTCGATAAACTGGTGCATGAATCGGGCCATGCCATTGCGTGTAAAAAGTTCGGCCATCAAAATGGCACCTCCGGTGAGGTGCATGTGATAGGCCTGATGCTGCTGGTTTTTACCCCGGTGCCCTATGTGGATGCCTCCAGCGCGTGGTTGTTGAAAAGTCGCTGGCAACGGGCCATTGTGGGTGCCGCCGGTATGTGGGTGGAATTTGCTCTGGCCGCGGCAGCCGCAATGGTATGGGCCTTAAGCAGTCCCACCTCCACCCTGCACGATTTTGCCTACAACCTCATGTTCATTGCCAGCGTTACCACCGTGATTTTTAATGCCAACCCGTTTCTGCGTTACGATGGATACTATATTTTGGCGGACCTGCTGGAAATACCCAATTTGTTTGGCAGGTCGATTCAATATGCGGCATATCTGATTAAACGCTATGCCTTTGGGCTTGAGCACGTGATAAATCCAGCGGACACGCCCGGACAAAAGGTTTGGCTGGTGGCTTATCTGGTGCTGGCCGGTATTGTGCGTGTTCTGGTCTCCAGCCTGATCGTGCTGTTCCTGGTGCGTGAGTTGCACAACCATCCGGAAATCATGCTGCTGCTGGCGGTAATGGCCACTGCGGGAATTGCCGTATGGTTGTTGGTGCCGTTGGGCCGAGGTGTGTGGTACCTGGTGGATAGCCCGGAACTACTGCACCACCGGACACGGGCTATGCTCATCAGCTTGGTCACTCTGGCGTTGCTGATCGGAGCCGTGGGGATGATCCCGCTGCCAAATCATTGCCGTGTGGAAGGCGTAACCAGAGCCAAAATCCAACGCCGCATCTACGTGCAAACCAGTGGCTTCCTGGAAAGCTTTCTGCCCAGTGGCAAACCAGCGCATGGCGGTCCCAATGCTACGGTGTTGCTCCGGTTGGTCAATCCATCGTTACAAGCCAAGCTGGCCTCATTGGCCAGCCGCTGGGACGCTGCCAAAGTGCGCTGGCGTCAGGCTCTGGCCAGCAGTCCGGCCAAAGCCAGAATTTACCGCCATGAAATTCAAGCCATCGCCAAGAGGCTCACACGACTGCGTCGTAAAGCATCTTATCTAACGCTATCAGCGCCCGTTTCCGGCACTTGGGTTGCGCCCGGTCTGCACCTGCGCATTGGGGCTTATTTGCACCGGGGGCAGCAGGTCGGCACCATTGCTGACTTGCAAACCATGCTGGTGTTTGGCGCAGCGGACCAAAACCGGGCAGGACGCATTATTCGAGCCGGGCTGCATAACGCTGCAATTCGCGTCTATGGCCAACCAAGCCCGGCTATTCCCGCAGTCATCCGCCGCCAATACCCGGCCGGTGCCAATACCCTGCCCTCCGCAGCCTTAAGCTACCTCGGTGGCGGACCATTTGCTCCCAATCCGCAGCAGCGTGAGCCGCTGGCCACCGCAAGCCCATTTTTCCTGTTGGAAGTGCAACCGCGCAGGCCAGTGGCGTGGCTACCGGGGCAACGCGTGCAAATGCGTCTGGCGTTGCCCGATGAATCGCTGGCTATGCAGTTGGTGGAGATGCTGCGCCGGGCCTTGGAACCCCATAATGGAGCATAGCATGGAGTCCGACGATATGAAGAGTGCCTCCGCCGGATCGCCGCGGTCAGGATGGTGACAATGACAACAATACCCAGTGATCTGTGGCGCATGCTTGGGCGTGCAGAAGCTCCGCCTCCGATTCCTCGCGGCCTTGATGCCTTCTGGCATAAGGGAACCGGCATGATTCGCCGGTTGATACCACGGCGGCTTATTTATCTACGCAAAGCCCATGCGGTCCATCGATTGCAAGGAGATTGTCACGCCCTTACGGAATCGCAGTTGCAACTCCGTCTGACCGAATCGGCGGAAGTATTTGGCCGCCATCGTGACACGCCGTTGGACCGCATTCATGCTGCCGCACTCATTCGAGAGGCGGCGTTTCGTCTCACCGGCGAAGAACCCTACGTGGTCCAACTTGCCGGTGCGCTGGCTCTTTTCGATGGATCGCTGGTGGAAATGGCAACCGGTGAAGGCAAATCTCTCACCGCCACGATACCGGCGATCATGGCCGGGTGGCGACGGCGCGGTTGCCACATCATTACCGTCAACGATTATCTCGCCCAGCGGGATGCCCGGCAGTTTGCCAATCTTTACCGATTTTGTGGGCTCACTGCCGATTATATTGGCCAGCAGATGGAAGCCCCGCGCCGACGGCAGGCCTATGCCGCGGACATTACGTATTGTACCAACAAGGAAGTGTGCTTCGATTTTCTGCGCGATAAACTGGCGTTGGGGCCGGCGGGCCGTGGTTCCGTGGCGCTGCTGCGTGACCTGGACTCCGCCTTGGCCGGACGCCTGGTACAGCGTGGCCTGTATTTTGCGATCGTCGATGAGGCCGATTCCATTTTGATTGATGAGGCCATCACCCCATTGCTGATTTCCGGCGGACAAGTCAACCGCGATGAAGCGAACTGTTTTCGCCAGGCGATTGTCGTGGCCGAAGATTTTCAGCCCGGCCGTGACTACACCACCGATGCCGCCCGTAAGACGGTAAAGCTGAACCGCGGCGGCCGCACGCGGCTTATGCACCAACGTCGGGGGCTTCATGGCCTATGGTATTCGCCGCATCGCAGCGAAGAGCTGCTCACGCAGGTGCTGGTGGCCCGCCATTTTTATCATCCCGGCAAACAATATCTCATCCAGGATTCCAAGGTGGTTATTGTGGATGAGTTTACCGGACGACTCATGCCCGATCGGATGTGGCATGACGGCCTGCATCAGGTTATTGAGGCCCGTGAAAATGTGGCAATTCAGGCCATGCGCGAAACCCTGGCTCGCATCAGTTATCAGCGCTTTTTCCGTTTGTACAAGCATTTAAGCGGTATGTCCGGCACGCTGGCCGAAGTGCAAAGTGAACTATGGCATATTTACCAAAGGCCACTGGTGGTGTTGCCCACCCACCGCCCCTGCATCCGCGGCCACCAGGGGCTGCACGTGTTTCCCACTGAGAAAAGCAAATTCGATGCCGTAGTCGCGACCATTGCGCAAATACATCAGCGCAAGCGGCCCATTCTGGTGGGCACGCGCAGTGTGGCCGCCAGCGAGATCCTCTCGGCCAGACTTACCGAGTTGGGGCTTTCTCATCACGTGTTAAATGCCGTTCACCATGCCCAGGAAGCCGGTATTGTGGCCGCAGCCGGACGCAGCGGCCAGATTACCGTGGCGACCAACATGGCGGGGCGTGGAACTGATATCCGTCTCGATGCCACCGCCCGCTGTGCCGGCGGATTGTACGTGATCGCTGCCGATATCAATGATGCCGCACGGATCGACCGGCAGTTAGCCGGACGGGCCGGACGTCAGGGCGACCCCGGCGATGCCATTCATTTTTGTGCCTTGGATGACATCCTGCTGCAAACATACACCCCGCGACTGGCGCGACTTCTGGCAAGATTTTCCGGCAACGCCCCGATTGGGCCCCGGTGGCTGGCGGCCTGGCTGGTATCCGTGGCGCAACACCGCGCCAGCCGAAGTTCTCATCGACACCGCCAAACAGTAGCCCATACCGACCACTGGTTGGAAGAATCTTTGAGCTTCTCCGGTAATTCAGGATAGAAAGTCCGACACAACCGTTCGTGGGATTCGTATTGTCTACAAAAGCCATTCGCCGATTCACACATTAATTCGCCCTTCCCATGGACTGCTCGCGGTTGCGTAGAGTTTGCGGGGAATCCTGCCCGCCTCAAAAGCCAGCCGCCCGGATTCCGTTGCCAGGCCCATGGCTTGAGCCATTTTCAACGGTTCTTTGGCCCCGGCTATAGCCGTGTTGAGCAGCACGCCGTCCACGCCGAGTTCCATGGCCATACTCACATCACTGGCCGTCCCCACCCCGGCATCAACAATTACCGGATAATCTGGACTTTTCTCCTTGAGTTGCTCAAGAATAATGCGAATGGCATTCGGATTGAGAATCCCCTGCCCGGAACCAATGGGCGATCCGGCCGGCATAATTGCCGCAGCGCCCGCTTCTTGCAGGCGTTTACAGAGCATGACATCATCGGAACAATAAACCAACACCTGAAATCCATCCGCCACGAGAATTTTTAACGCTTCCAACGTGCCCACAGGTTCAGGCAACAAGGTTTTGGTATCACCCAGGCATTCCAGCTTCACCCACTCCGCCCCGCGAAAACCAGAATCCGTGAGCATTTCCCGCCCCAGCCGAGCCACACGCACCGCTTCCTCTGCGGTAAAGCATCCCGCCGTGTTAGGTAACAAGATGTATTTTTTGGGGTCGATCATGTCCAGGATATTGCGCCCGGAGTTTTTATCGACCAGTCGTTCCCGCCGCACCGCCACGGTCACGCAGTTGGCTCCACTGGCGGCATGACAATCGCGCATCAATTCGAGCGAGGCATATTTGCCCGTACCCACAATCAGGCGGGAGTTTAAGGTGTACGATCCAATTTTTAATTCAGGCTGATTCATCATCCAATTCCATCAAATCATCCCGGTTCGCCCACGCGGGCCCCGCCGTTACCCACCGCCCACAAAAGTGACAATTTCAATCTTATCACCGGCCGCCAGTCGCGTATCGGCAAATTGCTTCCGCGTCACAATTTCACGATTGCGTTCCACCGCAACGCGCACCGGCTTGATTTGAAATTGAGCCAATAATTCCTGCACCGACGTGCCGTCGGCAACCTCTTTGATTTCACCATTCACTACAACTTCCATAGTCTCTATTTTACCAAAAATAACGGCAGAGCACATCCGCCGCTTGAACGACTCTCACGCTATTCCTATGATAGCGCCACCTGTGATCCTGGGCAGGCATGATAACACCGTGGGAACGCTGCGACGAACCGCGGCCCTGTGATAGATGACCGATGACAATAATTGAAACTATGGTAAGTCCCGCCGCCCGGCCGCAACGTATTACGGTTACCGGTAGCGCCGGTGCCATCGGAGAGATTGTCGGACCGGCCCTGCTGAAACGGGGCCACTTCGTCCGCGGGTTTGATTGCCGCGCCGGTTTGGATCTAAGCGAATCAGTAGTCGGGAATCTGGTGGATGCCGCCGCGGTGGCCCAGGCGGTTACCGATGTGGATACCGTCATTCATCTGGCCGCCACACCGGATGTGCATGATTTTGTGACCAATTTGGTGCCCAACAATATTATTGGCACGTATCATGTGTTGGAACAGGCGCGGGCCGCCGGTGTTAAGCGCGTCGTGCTGGCCAGTACGTTCCGGGTGGTTGGTGGAAGCATGCAGGATGGCGCGTTTGCCACCGCTGCCACGCCGCCGGCACCTCGCGATTATTACTCTCTGACGAAAGCCTGCGCCGAGCAGATGGGTAACATGGCGACGGCCCGGGGCTTGCACGTGATTGTGGCCCGGCTGGGCTGGCTGCCGCGTACCGCCACCGAGGCCAACGCCATGGCCCAAACCCCCTCACGCCAAGCCTTGTATCTGAGCCACAACGACTGCCGCAACTTTTTTATCCGTGCTGTGGAACAGGTCTGGCCGGTTCACCCCGCCCAGCTCTTCGCGGTCGTGTATGTGTTTTCCGGCGATCCTGCCTGCCAGTATGACCCCTCCCCGGCCCAGGCCATCCTTGGCTACCGCGGCCAAGATGTGTTTCCGCAGGGCCTGGATTTTCCGTTCACGTTGCCAATCCACCGGAATGTTTAAGCTTCCGCCTGGCGCTTGGCCTGTTCCGCAGCCTCTTCCACCGCACCCACATACATAAACGCGCCTTCCGGCAAGTGGTCCCATTTGCCTTCGGCAATTTCACGACAACTGCGAATGGTTTCGGAAAGTTTAACATTTGATCCGGCCTTACCGGTAAATACTTCCGCCACAAAAAACGGCTGGGAGAAAAATCGTTCCAGTTTTCGAGCGCGGCTGACGGTGATTTTATCTTCTTCACTAAGCTCATCGACCCCCAGAATAGCAATGATATCCTGCAGGTCTTTGTGGCGCTGCAGCACCCGTTTGACCATTTGGGCCACGGTATAGTGCTCTTCACCGAGGTAGTTCTGGTCCATAATCCGGCTGGAGCTTTCCAGCGGGTCCACCGCGGGATAAATACCTTTTTCGGCAATGCTGCGGCTGAGCACCGTAAAAGCGTCCAAGTGGGTAAAAGCCGCCGCCGGAGCAGGGTCGGTCAAGTCGTCCGCCGGCACGTAAATGGCCTGAACGGAAGTCACGGCTCCTTTGCGTGTGGATGTAATGCGTTCCTGTAGTTCGCCCATTTCCGTACCCAATGTCGGCTGATAGCCCACTGCCGATGGCATACGCCCAAGCAAAGCGGAAACCTCGGAACCCGCCTGGGTAAAGCGGAAGATATTGTCGATAAACAGCAGCACGTCTGAACCGGTCTCATCCCGGAAATACTCGGCCATGGTCAGAGCCGAAAGAGCCACGCGGAAACGGGCCCCGGGCGGCTCATTCATCTGCCCAAAAACCATCACGGTTTGATCCATGACGCTCTTGCCGGTATCGCCGATTTTGGCCTCCTGCATTTCCAGCCACAGGTCGTTGCCTTCACGGGTTCTTTCACCGACGCCGGCAAAACAGGAATAGCCACTGTGAAACCGGGCCAGACGAGCGATCAGTTCCTGTATGATAACCGTTTTACCAACGCCCGCACCGCCGAACAGGCCGGTTTTTCCGCCTCGGACATAAGGTGCCAGCAGATCAATCACTTTGATGCCCGTTTCAAAGATCTTGGTTTTAGGTTCCAGATCCTGAAATTCCGGCGGCAATTGATGGATGCTGCGACGATTTTTCACCACCACCGGTCCACGTTTGTCGATGGGATCACCGAGAAGGTTAAAAACCCGCCCCAGCGTTTCAGTACCCACCGGCACCGTTACCGGCGAACCGGTATCCACCACCTTCATGCCGCGCACCAACCCATCGGTCGTCCCCAGGGCGATAGCCCGCACCCGTCCACCGCCCAGCAACTGCTGGACTTCACCGGTAAGATTCACAGATACGCCCTTTTCACCGCCATCGTGCTCAATACGAATAGCATTGAAGATATTAGGAAGTTTATCTTCCGGAAATATGGCGTCGAAAGTCGAGCCGATCACCTGCGAAATAACACCTGTTGCCGCCATAATGTACTCCAGATTATTAAAGCCAATTTTCCGTCTTGCGATACCCGGAAAAACATTTTTCCACAGCCTCGCTTTAACCACCGCGCGCCCCAACCGGCCTTATAGCCGACCTGGCGGGCGGACTTTACTTCAGCGCCTCCACGCCACCCATCAATTCGGATAGCTCACTGGTAATTTGCGATTGCCGGGCGCGGTTGTATTCGCTGGTCAGTTGCTTATTCATGGAATCCGCATTTTCCGTAGCCGCGGACATCGCCATCATGCGTGAAATCTGCTCCGAAACGGCCGCATCCACAAAGGCCTGAAACACTGCCGCTCGCACCATCGTCGGTACCAGTTCCAGCAATAATTCACCCGCTTCAGGGGAATATTCACTGCACGCCCGAACCCGCAACGCGGATGCCGCAGGTGCCCCCGACAATTCCGCCTGAGTCGTTGTTTCCGAACCCGTCAACGGCAACACGTCCATATTGACGGGTCGCTGCTGGCCGAGGCTTAAAAATCGCATATAAATAATTTTTATTGCGTCAATTTTCTGCGCTGCGTAATCGTCCATCAGGCGCTGGGCGACCGGGATGATTTCTTCGAAACGGGCGCTATCGCTGATGGTGGTATACGCAGCCTGAGCTTCGCGCCGGGCAAAGCGAAAATAGGCCGCACCTTTGCGCCCCGCCACATGAATATCCACCGCCCCACCCGCCTGCTCGATCTGCCGGATGCTCTGCATCGCCAGACGCAAAATCTGACCGTTATAGCCACCCGCCAAGCCCCGATTACTGGTGACCACCAATATACCCACGCGCCGACAGGGCATACGACTAACCAACAACGGATGGCGGGAAAGTTCCACCGAGCCATGGGCACCCAGAAATGTACTTTGCACCATGTCATGGAGCTTTTCCAGGTACGGACGGGTACCCTTGGCTCGTTTGAGCGCACGCTGAAAACGGGCCGTAGCCACCATCTGCATCACCTTGGTGATTTTATGGATATTACGCACCGCCTTGCGGCGTTTAACAATTTCTCTGGCGTTGGACATTGTTTACCTGCTTTATTGCCGTTATCGCCTTGGTCTGGCTGGCGGACGGAGCAAAGGCACCATCTTATTTCCGTTCCGCCGGTGCCTGCTGCATTACCGTCCGGGCCGCGGGTTTACCTTCCAAACCATCCAGTCTCTTTTTCACCAGCGGCGTCACATTCGAAAAATTCTTGATTATTTCCACCAGCTTGCCCTCAATTTCCGGCGTCAATTCACGCTTTTGCATCAACTCTTTACGGAGATCCGCACCGGAGGTAGCCCAATATTCCAGAAAATTCTGTTCCCACCGCCCCACATCACGTACCGCAACGGCATCCAGATAGCCTTGCGTGGCGGCGTAAATCACGACAACTTGATCGACCACATCCATCGGTTGATACTGCGGCTGCTTGAGAATTTCCACCATGCGCATGCCGCGGTCCAACTGCTTCTGCGTGGCCTGATCCAAATCTGTACCGATCTGGGTGAAAGCCTCCAGGGCCCGGTACGCCGCCAAATCCAGTCGCAACGATGCCGCCACCTTCTTGTGCTTCATCGCCTTGATCTGGGCCGCCCCGCCAACGCGGCTCACGGAAATACCTACGTTCACGGCAGGCCGCACGCCGGCATAGAAAAGATCCGGTTCCAGATAGATCTGTCCATCCGTAATGCTGATCACGTTGGTCGGAATATATGCGGATACTTCGCCTTCCTGCGTTTCAATTACCGGCAAAGCCGTCAGCGATCCGCCACCATTTTCCTTCGAGAGTTTACACGCCCGCTCCAAGAGCCGACTGTGCAGATAAAACACATCACCAGGGTAGGCCTCGCGCCCCGGCGGCCGACGCAACAACAGCGACAACTGCCGATAAGCCTGGGCCTGTTTGGAAAGGTCATCGTAGACGCAAAGCGTGGCTTTCCCCTGCCACATGAAATGCTCCGCCATCGCGCAGCCCGCATACGGAGCGATGTATTGCAGCGGGGCCGCATCGGAAGCGCCGGCAATCACGATAATCGTGTAGGCCATCGCGCCTACCCGGCGCAACACATCCACCACGCCCGCCACGGTGGATTCCTTCTGCCCAATGGCCACATATACGCATATCACTTCATCCGGGGTGCCGAAAAATTTCTTCTGATTGATGATGGCATCAATCGCCACCGCGGTTTTTCCGGTTTTACGGTCCCCGATAATAAGCTCGCGCTGGCCCCGCCCGATCGGAATCATCGAATCAATGGCTTTGACCCCGGTTTGCAGCGGCTCTTTCACCGGCTGCCGATCAGCGATTCCGGGAGCGATGATGTCCACCTTGCGACGCTGCGCCGTTTCGATGGGGCTGCCTCCATCAATGGGCTGGCCCAGGGAATTGACCACGCGTCCTAATAATTCACGGCCGACGGGAACCGACAGCAGTTCCCCGGTGGAGCGCACCACATCCCCTTCCTTGATATCCGAGGAATCGCCGAAGATAACCGCCCCCACGGTTTCTTCCTCCAGGTTAAACACCTGGCCATAGAGGTCATCGCGAAACTTCAGCGTCTCCCCCGCCATGACTTTGGACAGCCCGTAAATTCGGGCAATGCCGTCACCGACCTCAATAACCTTACCCACCTGACTCACATCGAGCCGGTCCTCAAACGTGGCGATTTCCTTTTGCAGGACCGAGGCTATTTCATCAACTCTGAATTTCATTTTTCACCCTGAACTTAGTTATCTTCATGTTCGCTTTTCACTGACTCACCCACCCGCGCCCAAAACAGCACGACCTGGTCCACTCCGGCGGCATCATGCTTCAATCGCCTTCTGGGGGCGCAACTGCGAGAATATCTCGGCATGAAGCCAGGCTTTCATGGCCACCAGCCGATATTTGGTGCTGCCGTCCACAAACAAATCACCCAAGCGAAACTGCGCCCCACCTAGCAGTGTCGGATTCACCGATAAATTGAGCACCACCTCGTGGCCTACTGCTTTGGCCACGGTCTGGCGAATCTGTTCCTGCCGGGCTGCATCCATCGGTACCGCCGAAACCACTTCCAGCGAAATACGGTTCGACCGCTGCTGATGCACCAGCTCAAACGCACCCACAAATTCCGGCAGCAAATCCAGCCGATCACGCCGGCCCATGGCATGAAATACCGCCAACGTCAACCCCTCCACCTTGCCGGCTAGCGCATCGTCGAGGAGCTTACCCTTTTCTCGAGATCCAATGGTTGCCGCCTTGAGAAACGCCTTCAACCGTGGGACGGCGGTCAACAGTTGGCGCAGAGAGTCCATATCCGCGACAATATCGTTGAGTCTGTCCGCAGCCAGCGCCGCATCATAAAGTGCGGTGGCATAGACACGCCCCACCATCATCAATTCAGATTCTCTGGGTTCCATAAGGCTCCACCAACGGCAGGTTGCACTCCGCTATTCAATTCACACTGGCCGTTAACTGCGCCAGAGATTCGTCCAGAAACTTCCGCTGATCCGCGGCATTAATTTCCCGCTCAATGATACGTGAAGCAAGTTCGACGCTTAAATCAGCCGAGCGCCGGGCCAATTCACCCAAGGCTTGCAGCTTGGCGGCTTCAATGTCGCGCAAGGCCTGATCCTTCATGGCGCGGGCTTCCGCCTCGGCCCGTTGATGAATGGCTTCCGCGGCCTTGGACGCATCCATCTTCGCTTGCTGAAGCTGTTGTGAAGCCTGCCGCTGCACCTCGGCAATTTTTTCCTCCAGCAGCTTACGCGTTTGTTCGACCTGCGCCTGGGCGGCCGCCGCGGCCTGCACGCTTTCGCGGATGGCATTTTCCCGGCGGCTTAGACCCTCAATGAGTGGTCGCCATGCGAATCGGCTCAGCACCAGCAGTAACACCACGAATATGATCAGGGTGATAAAGGCCATGCCCACGTTGATCGACATCAACCGGGCCCCGGCATTGGCGGCCCGGCCACCCGCGTGCGCCATGGCTGCCTGTGCCGGATTGCCCAACTGCACAGCCGCCAGCATGACGGTTGCTCCCGCGCCGGCGATTAAGCGGCTTATCAGCGGCCGGATCCCCATTTGCCTGGATATCATGTTCATAATCAAAATCCTCATTCGGCGATTCCACACCGCAGATCACGGCGGGTTCGGTGCCGACGGCCCGAATCCGCGTACCGGAGCCTGTGCGGTTT
>JABEVA010000085.1 GCA_013044065.1 Phycisphaerae bacterium | reverse complement strand
TATCTGGTGCTTTTCGGCTGGCTGGTGGTGGCCGCATCATTAAAAAAAAAAATCTTCCAAGAAGGACTGCCACCGCAGAAAAAGCCGGCTGAACAATCGATCAGCGCTGCCTCTGAGGCGTTGGCTAAACCCACCAGCCCGCAGGCAGTCAGCTTTGCCGCAGAGAAGCGACTGAACTGAAAAGAGCCTTGACCATGCCCGGCCATTATGGCCCGCGCACCGGATTTTCCAGCTTGGTCAGTCCCAATTGATCTAATGTTGTCCCATGCAGCCACACCTTGGACCAGGCGGTATTGACGGCGACTAAATCGAGAATAAAGAGCACGGAGAGCGCCATGTGCAAGCGTGGGCGCGGCCATTGGTCGGTACTCAGTTTTTCCATAGTCGCGGACCCGCCAGCGTGGGCCAATTCCAGCAGCAATTGTGCCGCGGTGTCCGCATCGGCGCTTTTAACATATTGGTACACCTGCCATTGCAGCCATACCCGCACCAACAGACCGGCCCAGATACTGGGCAAGCGGATTAGCCAATGCGGTGGCACTTCGTCGCGCATCAGGTCTGTGCCCAGCGGAATGTAATACGGGGGGGCCTCTGTTCTTGGTGGACAAAAGCCATCCGGCGGCCGTTTCTGGATGCTTTGATAGTAATAACCGCGGATGGTCCTTTCCCGCCTCCACGCCAAAAGAACCAGTCCGAAATAGATGAGCACAAATAGAAGAAATGCCGCCAAGCCCAGGTGTTCCGCGGCCACATCTCCCGCCAGCAACACCAGGAACACAAGATAAAACATCATGATCAACGCCAGCACCCCCAACAACACTGGGGTGAGCACCAGACCAATTACTCCACCCAGAGCTTGCAGCAAAATAAGTCCGCCCTGCCGGCGCAAGGCTTTCCGGACCAGCGCCTTACAGGCGAGGTAATCTAGGGGCGAGCCTGGAACTCCAGCGGTAGTCATGCCAGTAAGTATAACGCAATCGGGCTGGTTGTGACTGCCGACGCCGGTTGCCGCAAGCTCTCATGCCAGCATTTGTTGCCGAGGTCAATGGCCCAGGATACCCGTGAAGAATCGCGGGTAGAAGATGAAAAGCGCGGCGCGGCAAAATGTCGTATGGCCGCCCATCGAGTGTTGATGGTTCAGGGCGGTGTGGGCTTGGCCTGATCGGCCTGGAGTGAGATGGCCCAGGCATCGCGGGGATTTAGGGAATGGAATTTTGAGCCTACTTACCGTGGGAAAAGATGCGAAAAGGTAGTTCGAGAATGTTCAACGCCGTCGGTATCACGGTGGGATGCTCCAGGGTTCCGTACACCTGAAGCTGCAGGAGTTGCGATCGTACCAGGCCAACAAGCAGGCCCAGCACAGGAATTCTGGTGCCGGATGGTGAATGCGTCACCAACGTAAGGTGCAACCGCTGCGAAGCCAGATGCAGGCTGCCGCGACCGTCCAAGTTGACTCCAGGGCTGGTGAGAATAATTTTTTTGAAGTGAATGATGCCGTGGTCAATGGCATAAACAATTTTGCAGTATTGAAAGGCGTGACTGACCGGCAGCCGCAGTGTTGCCACCTGCAAAAGTCCCATGGCCAGGGGTACATTGTAGATATCAGCATGGCGTACCAACAAGATGCCGTCCCCACGCATGGTGTTGGTTTCTCCCCAGATTCCGCGCATCTGAAAGGAAGCAGTGACCTGGCCGGTATTTTTGCTGGGTATTCGATTGGGCGGATGGTCATCGGTATCTGCTGTCGCGGTGCCGGCCGAACGGGTAGTCACAAGCGCTTTGGCGGGTCTGCTGGAGGGTCCCCAGTTGGTTTCAGGATGAAGATCAACCGGTGTTTGCGGCTTTACGGGCAGTTGCCGGGGAAGGGCGGATGTTGGGCCGGTGGGATGGCCACGAACCGCTGGGTGAGGCAAGGGCGATCGATTCGGAATGGGGCCAGGGCCTGCGCTGGAAAGCAAGTCCGCAAGCTCCGCGTGATCGAGAATAAGGCTGGCGTGAAAAGCAGGTTTTTTGCGGATGCTTAATGACACGTGACCGGCGATGGCTCCGCCGGCAATGGCTCCGCTTAAATCTTCCACTTTGAGCAGTCGCGTCATCGGCGAGGTGCTAAGTGTTCCGGTCAGGGCTTGCAAGGTCTGACCGGCGATGGAAAATCCGCGCAAGGCGAAATTGGCGTGGATAGACGGGGCGGTGTCCTGTGTGTTCCAACTTCCACTGAAGTGGGTGGTCAGATGTTCACAGCCACTTTGGATGGCACCATGTGTGGCCAGATCATTGAGTTTCAGTCCTCCTCGAAAGCTCCACAGCGCACCGGATTTCAAAGGTGTTCGGGTCAACATTTTCAGTTGCAATCGCCAATGGCCATCGGGGGCCAAAGGGGCAATGAAGTGGCGGGGCTTAACCGGGAGCTTGGCGATCCAGGTGGCGGCGATGGTATTGGATTCCGCCTGGCCATGCGCGGAAAGAGTCTGGGTTTTATAGGCATAGCTGCCGCCGGCCTGAAGCCCAATGGCCCCGGCGGTAGCGGCGATGTGGTGTAAAGCCACGCGGGTTTTCGTGATATGAATGATTCCCGTCAGGTTGGAAATAGGGCTGGGCAGGGCCACCGGAGACAGAGACATTTTTTGTGGCAGCACATGGATATCTAAGCCGGTCAGAGCAACGGTGCCCATGGCGGCGGTGCTGTGCGTGTGCACCATCAGGATCGCGTTGAAAGTGCCGTTCATGGATCCCGCGGGCCGCCATTTTGCCCATAGCGTTTTCCACCGGAGTGGCAGGGCCGTTGGCGGCAAGTGATTTATCGCAATATGCCGCCACGCGCCGGAAGTCCGCACGGTGGAGCGCCTGTTGGATCGGCTTTGAATATCGGCCTGCATTTGCAGGGTTCCCACGGGCGAGCCGGGCTTGGCCGCAGCGACCTGAGCGGTAAGCTGGGTAATGTTAAACTGTTCGGGATCGATGTGGGCGTGCATGTGTACATGCAACAGGGGCCAGGGCAGTTCCGGCGGCCGCATAATTCCATGGGTAAGGCGGATGGTGCCGGCGACGGCGGGCTGGGCCTTGGCACCACGGGTGATCATGGCGTTCATGGAGACCAGGCCGGTGGCGTGTAGTTTGGCAATCCACGCTTGATAGTATCGCGGCAGGCTTTGCAGCAGGTGCCGGTCCAGGGGCACGACCGAGGCGATCAGGCGAACCCGTGGTTGCATGGTTGCGAGATTGTGCGGGTTATAGTTGACCGTGCCGGTAAAAGTAATCTTTCCTTGATGGGTGGGTCCGGTGGCGCTAAGACGGATAATTTTGGTTTGCGTGGGGGTAAAATAAAGCTCGCCATGCACATGTTTAAGCGGGTATGGAAAATCACGGTAACTGGCCCGCACATTGGTCGGAAAGATGTCTATGGCGATGAGCGGAGCTGTGGTCGTTCCGGCGGTACGGGTAACGTGGCAGATAAAACGACCGGTTCCGTGCGGATGAAAGCGGTTCCAGATGCGGTGGATGGAGCGGGGCAGGCAATCCGCCAGGCGCCGATCAAAGCAGGCATGGGTGGAGGAAATTTGCAGATTAATAGGAGCAGTATCGGAATTGATGCCGACCAGGCCGTTGAGCGTGCAGGGAAATGTTTCCGCCAAGCCTCGAACATGAACAAAATGAATCGCCCGTGCCGAAAAGTCAACCACGCCGCGCACCTGATGCAGAGGATAGGGAAAATGCACGTACCGAGCCTGCACGTTGTGCAAGACGATATGGCCGTGGATGGCCGGCATTTCACCGGCGGTGGCACGCTCGATGGCCAAGGTCAGGGCCATGGTTCCGCTGGGCCGCAGGCGATTGAAGATGGCCCGGGCGGCCCTTAGACCGCGCATTTGTAAAATGGCCGGTGCCGGCCGGGGTATGTTCAAGTGCGGTATGAGCAAAGTCAACTGGAAGGGCATGCCGGAACTGTAACCGTCGAATGTGGCCGCCGGTACCAGAAATGTGTTGCGCATGAGTTTTCCGGTCAGATGGTTGATGGTCATGGCGTTGCGGGAGAATCGCAGAATGCCGGAAAGATCGGTCACCGAGAGGTGATGCTTGCTCCCCTGACGGGAAACCAGGGGGAGTTGCAACGTCACATGGTTGAGCGTACAGCGCAGCGTAATGCCGTTGGCGGGATTCAAACCAAATACAATATCCGTCAGGTCGCCCTGAAGATTATATTTCAGAAGATAATCGCGAATCTCCAGGGGAAGGCTACGCCGCAAGGCATGATTCAGGGCCAGATGGCCGATATGAGCGACAAAGTCCTGCGTCGAAAGATTCCACGAGCCGGTGACATGAATACCCGGCGGACCGCCGGCATGCGTTCGCTGGTCAATCTCAAACTCGTAGGTGGAAGGGACACCCGGGCGGGGCTGAAGGTGGCCTCCAACATAACTTTCGCCGGCGATTTGATAGATGCCATGGCTGATTCTTCCCCAGCGGATGGTGGCGTGCTGGAGTAAAATTACCGGCAGTGAGTGTATGGGGCTGGACGCGGCGGCGGATGGCGATTTTCTTGCCTGGATCAGATTCTGATAATTCCAACGATCGGTATCAAGATTATGCACCAAGTTGAGTGTCGGGGCGATGGCCACGAGGCGCTGGGCATGAAGCCGGCCTGTGATAAGGCCCAACCAGTTGAAGCCCAACTGCACCTGATGGGCGGAAAAGAGCACCTGCCTTGGACCGCTGCCGCGATGCGTACGCAGCGTCACCCCCGTGAGTTGCAGTGTGCCGGCAAGCGACAGATGCGCGGAAGCGACGGAAACGTGGCCGTCGAGAACGTGGGAGAGCACGATGGATGCCATGCGGCTCAGGCGTTTGGGGCTCATCAGGTAAAACAAAGCCGCAATGATTGCCGCCAGCACCAGCAGAGCTGCCAGGGAAATCAGCCGTCGCCACGGACTTACAAACATCGCGTGCGGAGAACGGTGGCCGCGTCCGACGGATCGGGTCTTCCACCATTTAGAGGGATTGGCGCGGGCATATTTAGCCATGAAGCACTTCACCAACAGTCGGCCTTACGGTCCCCAGTGATCCGGATAACATCATTCCATTTTTCATCGCCATCCGCGCATGCCGTTAACGCAACGAGTCCGAAGAGAGTGCATCGCGTTGATTGGCTTCTTGCGGCCGGTACCAAGCGACCAGACGCACCAGTCCGGTGGCTGCCAGCAGGTCCACCAGCGGCAAGAGTTCCACCCGATATCGCACACTGCCGATAAATAGTGCATGCATCATGGTGAAGTATAGGATGGTCAGCAGCAGCATTCCCAGGATGCCCGTGGGAATGACAATGCGTCTACGGGCAAAGATCCCGCGCAGTGCCAGCCCAAACTGTGGAATCGTCCAAAACACAAGTGGAACATTGACCCACCATGCTCGAAAGTGCCGAGCGTGGAGCCAAGGTGACCAGGTGCGGCCAATTTTAATGACCGCCAGCCAAGCGATACGTAGTGGATCGGCCAATACCCAGTGCCATGCCCGGCGCGTCCATGCCAGATCACGCTGGCTTTCGTTAAGATTTTTTATGGCGGGGGGGGGGCGAATCTTGCTTTGCCGGGGACCTCCAGTGGCCTGCGGATAAACCGCCTCGTACAGACTGATTCCCTGAAGTGTGGACATGCGGAAAAAGTCCTGTCCGAAGAGGCGATAGTTACGAATCCACCAAGGCATGAGGCACCCGGCCACCAGTAGCAGCGAAGTTGCCATTTTCAGATAAATTCCGAGATTGTCTGATCGAGCTCGGTTTTTCAGGCAGATCCAACCGACCCAGCCGATCAGCGGCAGAATCAGCAGGATGGCTTCGCCGCGCAGATAGGTGGCCAGACCCCATGATAATCCCAGCAATACCCATGGGCCTGGTGGTCGCGGATTTTCCATGATGCCGACACAGAGCCAAAGTGAGAACATCAATATCAGGGTAAAGGGAATTTCTGACAGAAGCGCTGCGCTAAACGCGACACTCAGCGGATCGATTGTCGCCAGCAGCGCCGCAATGATCGCTACGCGATTGTTGATACGGCGACCGATCAAAAAAACCAGCAGCACGGTAAGAGATCCGCAAACCGCTTGGGAAAGCAACACCGCCAAGGGATCTGGTCCAAAGAGATACTCCATGGTCGCAATATAGACCGGGTATCCCGGCAATCGACTTGCAAAAAGTCCCCTTACTTCGTAGGTGGTACCCGCCAAAATGGTGTGGGCCAAGGCGTTATAATCTTGGGAATCCGGAAAAAACATGGGATGCGTCATGGCCAAACCGGCGCGAATAATAAATGCGATCAGCATCATGACGGCCACTGCCACGGCAGGCTGCCGCCACCATGGCACTGGGGAAATTCTTTTACTTTCAGTCATCCGCCACTTCACCAATCGCCCCATTGGAGATCATTGTTACTCATTATCAACTTCCGTCGCCCCGTTTCAACCGCTTGATCAAGGGCAGTTTGGTCTGGATGCTCAGCGTTTGCGTCGCCAAACCTTTGGCGGTGGCGGTAAGAGTGATGTTGCCCGCCTTTCGCCCGGCTTGGACCAATACCATGCAATAACCATAAAATGCCCGGTGATAGGGTGCTTGGTTAGGCTCGTGGCATGCCGGATCACCGTTGCCGGTGCCCACGATCTTTCCCGGACCGCGGACTGAAAAATGCACCCTAATTGCGGCATTAGAAACCACGTGGCCATGCGCATCCACGACAGCTACGGCAACGGGTGCGATATCCTCACCGTTGGCCCGAATTGCCGGCCATTGGTTGGTCAAACGCAAGGCCGCCGCGGGTCCGGTGGTGCGCTGTTTCCAAGTGGCCACCAGTTTGCCATGGTCAAAGCCGCGGGCCTCAAGAATTCCGGGCTGGTAGGGCACATGCCAACGCAGATACCAATACGGCGTCATTATTTTACTGCTGATCTTCTTGCCATCGAGCCATAATTCCACTCGGTGACAATTGCTGTAGCAGCGCACCAGAACTTTCTTACCCAGCATGGCGGGGGGTAAATTCCACTGCGGGCTGATGTAAACCAGCGGTTTGCGCCCCCACCAGGCCTTATAGTAGAACGAAATGGGCTTGGGAAACCCGCAAATATCCAGCAGACCGAAGTGGGAATTGATGTCTGGCCAAGCGTATGGTGTCGGTTCCCCGCGGTAATCGAAACCGGTCCAGTCAAAGCCACCAGCCACGAAAGGTTGTGTGGCAATGGGCCTCCAGGCCTGCCATGCAAGTTGTGCCCAGCCGGGATGCATGGAGTATTGACTAACCAATCCGGCGGAAGGGTTATCCAGCAGCACGCCTCGATCGCTGCAAGTACTGCCGGTTTCGCTGCCGAAAATGGGCAGGTGGGGCAGCCGAGCGTGCATCCGCGTGTAATCACCGGGATGGTAATTGATGCCCAGAAGATTTTCGACATGCGTAAAGCCATGCGGGTAGCCTCCGTTCATGGCGCAGGTGATGGGGCGGGTGCGGTCATATTTGTAGACGGTTTTCATCATGTAGCGGAAAACCTGTTCGCCGTATTTGGTAGCTTGAATGCTAAATTCCTCGTTACACATGGACCACATAATGATACTGGGGTGATTGCGGTCGCGGAGAATCATGAATTTCAGCCCGGTCAATTTTTTATAAGGCGCGCCGATGTAAGATTTCGGCGACATAATGTCTCCCGGATGCCGGTTTTCATCCATCACCAACATGCCCAGATGATCGCAGGCTCGATAAAAGGCGGGAGCCACCGGATTATGGGAGGTTCGGTAGGCGTTGGCGTGCAGTTCATTTTTCAGCATCGTCACCCGCCACCACCACAAGTTATTCGGTGCGCCGATACCCACCGCCGGAAAATCTTGATGGTTGCACACACCCTTGAGTTCCACATGCTTGCCGTTGAGAAAAAAGCCGAGATTCGAGTCAAAGCGAATGGTACGGATGCCGAAGGTGGTGTTCTTGTCATCCACAGGTTTTCCACCGCATTGAATAAGCGTGTGCAAACGGTACAAGTTGGTGTGATGCAAAGACCATAGCTGGGCGGCAGCCAAAATCACGGACTGATGAAAGGTGGCCTGCCCACCTGCGGGAAGCACTTCCTGGGTGGCGGCCGTTCCAACCGGTTTGCCTGTCGGACTGAAAATAACCGATTGGATGGTAAACGTGGCTGCGGTGGCGCGGCTATTGACCACAGTGGTTTGAATGGTCAGGCTCGCGGCGGCAGCAGCTCCGGTGTTGCTATGCACAATCGGACCGGGTACATGACTGACAACGTAGGTACCGAAAGGGGTGATGTGCAGGTGGTGCGTGACAATCAGCCAGACGTTGCGATAAATACCTCCTCCTTCATACCACCAGCCCTCAAACTCTGTTGGATTGACATGCACCAGCAGACTGTTGGATTCGCCAACATGCACAAATGGAGCGATGTTAAAGCGCAAGCCGGTGTAACCACCGCGATGACCACCCACCAAATGGCCATTGACAAACACCCGGGCATCGCGACAGGCCCCCTCAAAATAAAGCCAGAGCATTTTACCCTTGTCGGAGGCTGAAACGGTGAAATTGCGGCCGTACCAGGCGGGATACACCGGCAGGTAACCATGGCCGCGCCTGGCCAGTGGCAAAAACCGACCTTCCACAATGTAATCGTCGGGTATTTGAATCGGTTTCCAGTGGGCTTGCCGAAACCAAATGGTGGTGCCAGCGCGTGGTAATGGATGCGTTCCAAGCTCCACTGGGCCGCGTAGGCCTCCGGCACCAGCGGTATTTTCCACCAGTACAGTTAAAATATTATGGCCATTCGGGTTCCATGGGCCATCCAGCTGGACGTCAAACGGCTTGTTCCACCCGTGATGGCTAAGAAGAAACTGTCCATTGAGATACACCGTGGCGTTATCATCCACACTGCTGAAATGAATGGTTCTGGGTTTGTGGGCAACGGCGGGTAAAGTGGTTTGAAACCAGGCCCACCCGATGCGACCATGGAACACGTCCGTGCCGGTAACCACAGCCTTCCAGCCTGGTGTCTTAGCCAATCCGGCTGGAAGGTGGTGGGGAGCGTTGGTAAGCCGAGCAGGCCGCCACTGCCAGCGGTCAATGGCTTGCGCATTGGTAAGCTTGGTTGTACCCGCCTTGGCCCACCACCAATGAAAATTCATTAAAATTCGGTCTCGGGGTTGGGGTGCCGCCGCAAACACTTGAAGGTTGGGTGCCAAGGTGATCAGGAGAAGCAGAAGAAGTGTGAATCTGTCACAACGTATCTGTAATTCTCCAAAACCGAGCACATCGCGAGCTATATGGCGGCCTGAGGCTTGGTTTCCGCACGCCGATCATAAATAATAAATTCAAGGCCGATAGATTCCTTCCGTTCGACCGCGGTCCACTGGGCCGCATCCCAGGCGGGAAACCAGGTATCGCCGCTAACGGGTTTCTCCGGATGCACTATCGTTAAATACATTCGGTTGGCAAGGTTCAGCGTGGCTGTGTAAATTTCTCCGCCGCCCGCCACAAATAGTTCCGTTTCACCTTGGCGGTCGGCCCATTGGATGGCGTCGGAGATTTCATTAAACCATTCCACCCCATCGCCGGTCAGAGTGTCGGCCGGCTTGGCCTGTCGCGATATCACCAGATTGCGCCTTTGCGGCAGCGGTCGGCTCAGAGAACTGTAGGTTTTGCGGCCCATCAATACGCAATGGTTCAGTGTGAGCTGGCGAAAATGTTTCAAATCTTCCGGGAAATGCCACGGCAGCGCTCCAGCGCAACCAATGATGCGGTCCGGGGACATGGCGGCAATCAGGCTTATTCGCATCATGGCTCCCTGCGTCTGACCGCTTAAACGGCTACCTTAAAGGCAATCGGCGGATGCGGATCATAGCCCGAAAGCGTAAAGTCTTCAAAAGTCAGTTGATCAAAGGGTTTGCGGGCAATGGTCAATTGCGGCCGTGGGCGCGGTGGACGGCTCAACTGCTCACGCAGGCCGCGCAGATGATCGTATTCTGCAGTGGGGGAATCCGGGTCGGCGATATAAATATGGGCATCGACAATGGTATGGGCAAATTGGCCCAGTTCCAGACCACATTCCTGCGCAATCATCTGTGTCAGCGTGGCATAACAGGCCAGATTAAAAGGAATTCCCAACGCAATGTCACCGGATCGCTGCGTGAGATGACAGTTGAGTTTGCCATCCAGCACTTGAAATGCAAAAGTGTAATGGCAGGGTGGCAGGCGGCTGGTTTGGGCGTTGCCCGGCTCCCATGCGGAAACCACCAATCGGCGGCTGTTAGGGTTGCGTTTTATCTCCGCAATGACATAGCCAATCTGATCCACCTCGCGGATGACCGCAGTGGTTTGGCCGGTTTCACGGATGGATGCATGGCTTGGTTGATCTGCATGTGGAAATCGTCGCCAGTAGCGGCCATAAGCGGTTTCTAATGAGCCCTTGTCGTCCGCCCATGCGTCCCAGATTTTGGTATGGCGGCGTAAATTGCGGATGTGCTCCTCTCCGGAAAGGTACCACAACAATTCGCGCAGCACCGCATTAAAGTTAACCCGTTTGGTGGTCAGCAGCGGAAACCCCTGGGCTAAATCCACGCGGTAAAATGCTCCAAAACAGGAAAGCGTATCCACCCCCGTGCGACTGGGTTTGCGTGTTCCATGATCCATGACCCATTTGACCAAATCCAGATATTCCTGCATGAGTGATCCTTACAACGTGCCACACCCAACGAGCTGGAAAAATTCTAGCATAAACCGGTGCGGTGGGTAGCCCACACGTTCATGAAGTCCACATCACTGCGGTTGGTGCGGCAAAACCCCTCTGCCCAGAAGACATTTACAGCGTAATGTATGAGGTCCGGGTCAGACGCTGGACTTCCAGTAAAAATGCATCAGCGGCCGCTAACGAAGGAAATTCGGGGCCGCCCACATCCAGCCACACGCCGCGCGGACCGATGGCGGCAAGCACGGCAAGGGCGTCAGCGGGACTTTCGGCGAGAACCTGGACCGCCTTGCCAGCGCTGCGGATACGGCGGTAAACATCTATCCATGCGCTGGCAGGTCCATGTCCGGCTCCGAAAACCCACTGAACGGCATGGAGGTTCGGCAGTGCCAAAAGCATATCCAGGTGACGCAGGGCCTGCGGGCCGTCGAGGTGAAAAATGCTGCGCTCCAGCGGCTGCATTTCCCGCAGAATGTCGGGCAGAATCATGGTGCGGGCCACTTCCGGCGAGACCATGCACCAGAAATCGGAACTGGGAACGTAGGCCGGCCCCGGATAATAAAGCGGGGTCCAACAGGTTGAGCCGAAGCCAGCCTGGTGAACCAGTTGGTACTGGCGATCAAAGGCGGCAACGAAACCGTCGGCGACATGACGTCCGGCCTGGCGAACCAGTTCCGGATGGTCGAGAATATCCTCACACAGCGCCTGCGGATCGCGCAATGCCGCCAGAATATCGTAGTTGCCGTGTAGGTCGGTCATGCCCACCACAAAGCGATGATCACAAATGTCCAGGGCATAACGCATGATCGCTTCGAGCGTGCTCCAATACGGATTGGAAAAATCCGGCGGCGTATTGATGATTTGGTTCCACTCTTCTGGCGCATGCACCACCGGCGAAGACCAACTGGTTTCGGCACCGAATTCCAAGGGGCATCCGAACAGGGTGGCGGTAATTTCCGGGCCGAGATTGGCCCAGAACATCGGGAAGGAATCACCGGGATAAACGCGCCGCGATATCGCATCCACGGCAGTTTCTACCACGTATTGCACATCCATCCATCGGTCACGCAGCAGGGTGGGTTGCGGGCGTGGCGGGGGCGTGCTGCCACCGGCGGGAGCAGCGGCGCGTAGGGTAACCGGCGGGCGGTCCAGCATCTGGCAGTTCCACCAGGCTTCAAAGCGGTCAATGGTGCGCCCAAATTTGGGCTTGAGCTGGAGTTCACGAATCATCGTTTAACCTCATCAGGATAATACTGTGGCGGCGGTGGATCAGGCGGGTTTGAAATTACCAAACTCCTTGCCAGCATGATACATCGCTTCGATATTTTCCAGCGGCGTGTATGGAGCGAGGTTATTGCCTTCACGCAGAATAAATAAACCTCCCTCCAGAATGCCGGACTGCATAATGCGTTGTACTTCCGAGCGGATCAGGGCGGGTTTGCCGGTACGCAGCAGTTCCACATGCGGACCTCCATAGATGCGAACCTTGGGGCCCAGTTGACGTCGCAACTGGCCAAAGTTGACCGGGAATCCAGTATCAAAAGCCCAGACATTCAATTCATCACGAATGGTTAAAAAGTGGCGGGTGGCATCTCCACAGAGATGAATCGAACGCTGTCCGGCCGGGCACAGGGCGTCACAAAGCCGACGATGGTGCGGCAGCACGTGCTGGCGATACATATCGGTGGAAATCAGGGCGATGCTGTCATCGGCAAAGCCGAAATCCTTGACGGTCAGGGACATGCCGGTGCGTTTTCGCCAGGCGGTCATGCGCTGAATTGTGGCTTCGGTGATGAAATCGAAAAGCCGCTGCAATCGTTGCGGCTCGGCGGCCATGGCGGTGCATACGAATTCCGCGCCGAAGAGGTTGCAGGCAACGGTCATCACGCCGTCGGTCCCCAGGCCAAAGCCCGGTGTGGTGACTTCGATGGGGATATCGCAGTAGGTTTTGTGTGCCGCCATCTCTTTGAATTGCTCAAAATAATCCCAACCTCTGGCCAGCAGTCCCCCAAATGGATCCGGCAGCCCCCGATCCATGATCCGCTCCGGACGATCGGTAAATGCGGGGGTGGTGTCGGGTACCTGGCCTTCGAGATAGATAATGGGGCAGCCAAACCATCCGGCTTCGTAGTAATTTTGAAAATCCGGCGTCAGAAACCACCGCTGGGGCAGGCCGAGTTGGGCATCCTGAAGAATGTTGTGGCGCGACCAGCGTTGAAATTGCAACTGGCTATCAAACATGACTCGGGGATTTTCGGAATACTCCTGAAAGCGTACACCCGATGGATTGGCTTGCCCATTGAAGAGAAAGTAACGAGAGTTCGTGCCGACTACGATGGGCGTGCGAATGGGGCGGCCCTCATTGAGCGCCTGCCAGACTTGTTGTACCGCGGTGTTGTGCGCGACAAAATCCAGTTGCGCCAGGCGGTCGGTTGTCAGCGTATGTGGCTGCATGGTGGTTTGCTCCTGATCGTCGCGGCCGCTCCAAGCTCAGCCCCGCACCCCGCGACTTATTCCGGTGATTTCAAACTGGCGGCTGTTTCATACATGGCAATCACATTTTCCACGGGTGTAACCGCCTGAATGTTGTGGCATGGGGCGCAGAACCAGCGGCAGGATTTGAATATCTCGGCTGTTTGGCGTACCTCCTCGGCTACCTGTTGGGGGGTGCCGAAGGGCAGTGTCTGTTGGTTATCAATCGCACCATGAAAGGCGACCAGATGGCCGAAGTCGCGGGCCAGGGTTTCCCGTTCCATACCCGGACATCGCCATTGAATGGGGTTGAGCACCTCAATGCCGACGGTGTTGACCAGATCGGGCAAAAATATGTGAGCGGCCCCGTCGGTGTGATAAAAGACATGGATGCCAAAAGATTTGGCCAGATCGGCCATGCGCTTCTGAGAAGGCATTAGAAACCGGCGGTATACCTCCAGGCCGAAAAGCGGGCCGGTCTGGCCGCCAAGGTCTTCGGCGACGTAGGTCATATCAATATGGCCGCGGCCGGCCTGAAAAATGCGCCGATTGTGTTCAAAAAGGAAGGCAAACATTTTTTCCAGGGCGGCTTCGACCATGCCGGGATTGAGCAGCATGTCTTCGTAAGCCTGTTCCATGCCGCGCATGCCGGCGTAGGTGAGGAACGGCTCGTATCCGCCAGCTTGAATAATGCGGTATCCATCATCATGATGCAATGCCTCGGTAATGGGCGAATAATCAAAATCGTCCGGGTCCGGCCAGCGAAATGCCTGTACTTGATCGGGTGTGGTCATTTTGGCCAGCGGACCGGTGGCGAATTCATCGTAAGCTCCGGTTCCATATTCGATGCGGCGGTGGCGGTTGCCCCACATATCGGCCTGCGGATCATCCGGATGGTGTGTGAGCTTCCAACGCGGGCCTACACCGCGCGGATGGTCGATACCCAGTCGTCGCCAAAGGGCTTCATCGGCGGCTTTGGCCAAATCTTCAGGTGAACCGCTGACCGGGTCGATATTGCGAGAATTGCTTAACTTCGCGGCACCTGTAATATCCAGTTTGCGCAGCAGTTTGGCGTGGAATTCGCCGGTGGCCCAGTAGTCGGTGGGAACGCGGTCGGCCGGTTGTTTGTTCAGCAATGCCAGCCAACGTTGGCGCGGTGTCATCATGATTGATCCTCAGGTATAGCGGCCATATTTTTCCACCATATCCATAATGGCTTGATACGTTTTCCACGTCACCTGCGGCGGCACGCTATGGTCGCTGTGGTAGATGTATCCCTTGGTGGCCATGCCGGCGGCAAATTTAGTTTTGATTTCCTCTTCAATGGCGGCAAGGTCGTTGGAGGCCATCTTCATTACGTCAATATTGCCGAAGAACGCGAGTTGCTTTCCATATTTCGGACAGAGCTTACGAATATCCACGCCGGCTTTGGCCTCAAGAGGTTGCAAACAATCAAACCCGGCTTTGACGTATAAATCCATCACGCCGTTAATATCGCCATCGGTGTGATAGATGAATTTCATGTTGTGCGCGTGGGCCCAGTCGGCCAGACGTTTGTGATCGGGCCAGATTAAATCGCGGTACATTTCGGGCGAACACATGGTGGCATGGTTGTAGGCCATGTCGCCATAAATCCACAGGCCGTCAGGTTGAATGCCGGTGGCCATGGCGGCATCAAAGTTACGCAAAGCCTGGTCGGTAAAGGTGCGGGAAACATCGCGAACCCATTCGGGGTCTTCCACCATGGCCATGAGTGTAATTTCGTCGCCCATGAGGGACCGGGTTTCCTCAAAACTTTCAACACCAGTCAGATGGCACCAGAGTTTTTTCGAACGACCCTGCCGGTAGTTGCGTTTAACCGCATCCGGATCCAGTTGCAGACCGGTATCCAGTAAAGCCGGTTTGAAAGTGCGTTCCCACACCTCCCGTGAGGAGCACTCAAAGCCCAGATGTTCGGGCGTTCCGCTTTTTTCTTTCCAATAACGCACGCGTTTGCCCTGCGCATCACGTACCACGCGGGTTTGGGCGTCTTCTTCAATCAGTGTGTCCTGGCCTGGGAAAATGCTGGGCCATACCCAGCACAAGCCGTGAAAGTCACTGCCCAGCATATCTAAAACAGTCTGGGCATCGCCGGAAAGGCCTTCATCCTTCCAGCGGGTGATTGTTTCACCCCAGAAGGATTCGTGTCGCGGCACGCGGTCATGATCCTGACGCGTCAAGGCCCGATTCACACGTTCTTGGCCGGTAAGGCTGGTCATGTCAATTTCCTTGAGATAAGACGGTTGAAGCGAGGGTGGGTGAAGCATGGTCGGGCCTGAGCACCTGTCCATTGCGGCAGATCAGTTGGACCTGGCGCAAAACGCTTATATCATTCAACGGTGAATCCGCCAGACCGATAAAATTTGCGGCTCGTCCCACCGCCACATCCGCCGATGACGCATTCCAAAGTTGGCGTGGCACGCTGGTAGCGGCGCTGAGCACCTGTTGTGCCGTCAACCCGGCCTGCCGTAGAAACAGCATCTCATCAATGAGGCCCGTGCCATGC
>JABEVA010000084.1 GCA_013044065.1 Phycisphaerae bacterium | reverse complement strand
CTCGTCCACTCTGGCTATCGTAATTCCCGTCACCGCCGCCACCTGCTGAATAAACTCCTCCACCTTTTCCGCCTGCGGCCCCACACTTCCGTCCATGTTCAAAGGAATTCCGCATACAATTAACTCCACGCCTTCCGCTTGGGCCAAACGCCCAATCTCCACAACCAGAGCTGCATCTGAAAGATTCTCCAGCAGTTTCAGCGGCGTAGCCAGGCGCGATTGCGTTTCCCCCAGCGCCACACCGGTACGTTTGCTGCCGTAATCAATGCCAAGCACTCGCGCCATCCGTCTAACCATGGCCCCCAAGATCACACATACCGGTCCCCAAACTCTTTTTGCAGTTTACCCACCATCTGCTTGATGTTTTCCGCCTGTGCGGTAGAACAAACCAGCGTCGCATCCGGCGTATGCACAATGGCAATGTCTTGAACACCGATCGTGGCGATGAGATGATCGGTTTGGGATACCGCCAGGACACCATGAGAATCCAGTGCCGCAAGCCTGCCACCGGCGGATTTATTGCCCGCCGCATCGGCAGTCAGGGTGGCGGCGAAACTACCCCAGCTGCCTACATCCAGCCATTGCACCGGCATCGGAATCACCGCCACATCCGCGCATTTTTCCATCACCGCGTAATCTATGCTCACCTTCGGCAAGGAAGGATAAATCTCCGCCAGCGTGCGGTGATAATCGGGGCGATTCCAATGCCGCGCGATTTCCATCACTCCGGCATGGGTTTGCGGCGCATACTGTTGTATTTTTTCCAGAATTGTGCGCACCTTCCATACAAACATGCCGCTGTTCCACAAATATTCCCCCGACGAGATGTATTGCTCGGCCGTTTTCCGGTCCGGCTTTTCCCGGAATGCCTGCACCCGCAGCGCCTGGTTTGCAGTGGCAAGCGGCCTACCCCGCTGGATGTAACCAAACCCGGTCGCCGGATGCGTGGGCGTTATGCCAAACGTCAACAGCGTCTGAGGATATTGTTCAACAGTGTCAAACCCCGCTTCCAGACATCGCGTAAAAGTGTCAAGCGGTTCGATCAGATGATCGGCTGTCAGCACCGCCATGGTGGCATCGGCATCCAACTGGTTCAGAATGGCCGCCGAAAAACCGACGGCGTTGACGGTATCCCGGCCACAGGGTTCACCGAGAATTTGCTGTGCCGGAAACGCAGGCATCTCCTTTTGAATCTTATCAATATAATCGGATCCCGTACAGATATACACTCGCGACGATTCCACCGCTCCCGCCGGGCGTCGCACCGCAATGTCCAGCAAACAACGCCCCCCTATCAAAGGCAGCAACTGCTTGGGCTTAGCCCGTGTGGACATCGGCCAGAGCCGAGTTCCCGCTCCGCCCGCCATGATCACCGCATACCGCATGAGTTTCTCCGTCACATGGACATATTAATCCAGTCCGTCAATCCTTTTATCGCCTGGGTTATCGCCTGGGCCGAGGCAAGGCTCGCCACAACCGACCGCCTTTTAGCGAAGCAGCTTGGACATTTCCGCACACCGCCGTCGCCCCTATAATGCTCTGTGCGGAGCATAATGCCAAGCGCCAAGGGCGCATGCCCGGAAATAAACAAGCTCGCCATGGGCGGCTGGAGCAACGTACAAAGCCGAAAGGAATTTTAGAATGTCACGCAATCGCTTACGGTCCATCATCGCCACCGCGCTCGCCTTGCTGATGACAATTGGCGCAAGGTTACCGTCTCTAGCCGCTAAAACCCCCGCCACCGAGTTGGTGCGGCTGGCAGCCCCGCATTTGAGCGCCGCCAAAAACGGCTTTTCCATTCCGGCCGCGTTCTGGAACGAACATCTTACCAATTGGTTGGATGTGGCCATCTGCGGTCGTCCCAGCAATTTTCTTCATGAAACCATTTTAAGTATACAGACCACCCGCACCATCATCCGCCATGCCATGAAAACCATCGGCTTTCGTAACGCCGATGACTGGGCACCTGATTTTCGCGATTTTGTGCAAGTTCGCGGCCAACCGCTGCTGATTTTGGTGCGGTTTCGGCAGGGCGGAAAAATGCGGACCTTTCCGCTGGAAGAACTCATCTCCCTGGAACAGTGGAATATCTCCATAGGCCCTATCGGATGGATATATCTGGGCACACCTGAAGCTCACGCATCCGCCCTCCATGCGCAGGCCTACCAGCCTGGCCAATGGGCCAATCCCAATGCCATTCTGGTAGATGATCCCCAGGTGGCCATGCAGTTCCGCGGCATTCAATCTTCCTCGCAGGCACTGGTGGATAATCCGCTGTGTTTTGACGGCTGGATTTATCCCAACATCCGCTATTTTCGCAATACATCCCCCATTCCCTGGAAAGTTTACAACAGCAACGGAGCAGTCCACGCAACGCTTATTTTCCGTCACGTATCCGAAGTTCAATACCTCCAGCAGTGTGCGCGATACTGGCATGACGCCGCCTTTGCCAAATACATACTGGCTCAATTGCCCGTCGCCCGAAAGATTGACCGCTTCCGAAAGGAACTCTGGCAACTTACACATGTGCAGCACAAAATCTGGCGCAGTTCGCCCACCGTGCAATATGCCGCCGCCAACCTTCAGGCCGACTATGCCGCCCTTGATGCGGCGTGGATCAGCTGGGACTTCCACCACGCTCGATTTGGCCCCGGCTCGCCTGCCACCCTTGCGGCCATTAAGGTCCGAGCCAGCCTTTTCCACCAATACATGAACCAGCGCAAGGAGCGCTGGGCACAATGGCTTATTGCCGCCGGTGCCGTACGCGAACTGGCCCTCTTGCGGAAAACATCCCCCCAGCCTCTGGCACCCGCCACCTTAGCCCGCCTGCAGGCTCGGGAGTTGGCCGCCCGTTCCCGCGCCATGCTCCTTAAAAATGCCCAGACGCTGCAAATGTGGACCCAAAAATTGAAAAGCCTTTCCCCCACCGACCCACGCAAACAATGGATCAAAGATGTCCATGCTGAATTTCATTTAGCCCGTGCCCGCCAACAGCTCGGCAATGCCGGAATCGCCTATGCTCACGCCATGCGTTTGCATTCGCCAAAACAACTCACCGCCGCCCAGAAGCAATACCTCCTGGCTATTTTGCGCACCACTCTGGATCGAGCCATCGTTCGCCTGGTGAATATCGAGTTTGAAATTTCCAGCCAGCGCGGGTTCGCCTCTAAAACCCACATGAACCGGTTACAAGCCGCCAAGGCCGTGTTGCTGCGGGAAATCAAGACCATACGTAGCCACATTTCCCAGGTGCACCGCTGATACCCCGTTCGCGTCCTGCCCATCCGGAAACGTCGCCTGCGACTGCACCGGAGTTCCCGCAACCAACACCAACTCAAGCCGCGAGGCGACCATCCACACGAATCAATGGCAAAACTTTTGAGCCCGCAACCATTTGGCGCAAACACCCGGCCACTGGGCAAGCACAGGGTCGTTGCCGCCCAAGCCATAGCCGTGACCACCATGGTCATAGGTCACCACCTCATTGGGAATTTTGTGGCGGGTCAGGGCTTCAGCCATCATGACGGAATTTTCCACCGGTACCGCCTTATCATCTGTAGAATGAACAAAAAAGCACGGCGGCGTCTGGGCCGTCACCTGCAGATGGCTGGAAAGTGATTTCCGAACTTCGACGGGAGCATCCGGCCCGAGCAAATTAGCACAAGACCCCTCATGGCACATCGGACCGGTAAGGGTGATTACAGGATAAACCAAAATTGCGATATCGGGCCGCGAACTGTGGCGATCCACGGGATCCTTACGCTTGGCGTCGGCAGGTTCAAAAAGGGTGGCAGCAGTGGAAGCCAGATGGCCACCGGCGGAAAAACCCAGGATACCCACTCGCCCCACGTCGAGCTGCCACGCCCCTGCCATGGTCCGGACCGTGCGTATGGCCCGCGCCGCATCCATCAGCATGGCCGGGTGCCGAT
>JABEVA010000083.1 GCA_013044065.1 Phycisphaerae bacterium | reverse complement strand
GTGACGGGCTTTGACCCGCCACGACAATTACAGCTTCGAGCCGAGATGAAATTGCCTGGAGAGGCGCTGCTGGAATTTCAAATCGAGCCGGCCCAGCCGTCCCGGGACGCGACACCCGCTTGGCCGCCAATCGCCTGCACGCTGGTGCAAACGGCCAGATTTCGCCCGCGCGGCCTGGCCGGTCTGCTGTATTGGTATGCGGTGCGGCCCCTGCACGAATACGTATTTCGCGGTCTGCTGGACGGCATCCGTCGGGAGGCGCAACATGCGCAAAGTTCCGTTCCGCCAGTCCCGCCATAAAAAGCCCCCGGAACGCTGGTGGGCGATCCGGGGGACAAGGGAGCATTAAGGAGGTTTTCCGTAGCGGGTTTTAATTCTCCACGCTTAATGGCTCTTTTGGACAAACACAAAACGTTCCACGCCGTTGGGACTCCGCAGCGACAGGCGGATGCCTTTGGTTAAATTGACCTGATGGAGCGCCTTGACAAATTCCGCCGGCGAATTCACGCGGTGTCCCTGCACGCTCAAGATGACATCACCAGGACGAATGCCCACGCTGGCGGCGACCCCGTTGGGATTCACCGTTTTAATGAGTACGCCATGCGGCGCTGCCATGTGATAGCTGCGGGCCAGGTTGTGCGTTACCGCGGTTACCGCGATGCCCAGACTGTCGGAATGGGCCATTTGGCCGGGAATATTTTCACCACCCATTTCCACCTGGGCGAGGGTGGCGGGCTGGGTGCCGACCGCGAAGGTCAGACTGAGTTTTTTGCCGTTGCGAAACAATCCCAACGTGACCTTTTTGCCGGGATGGGTCATGGCCACGTCATCACGCAGTTGATTCATGGATCGAATTTTCTTGCCGTCAAAGGCAATAATGATGTCGCCGCGGCGTAAACCGGCCCGGGCTGCCGGGGTGGAAGGATCCACCTGTTCCACCAGCACGCCGTGGTGGCCCTTGTAGCCGAAGGTCTCGGCCACTTTATGAATCTGCTCGTGGCGCACATCGGCGATGCTTACGCCCAGATAACCGCGCACCACTTTGCCATGCTTGATGAGTTGCCCGGCGATGTACTTGACCTCTTTGGAGGGAATGGCAAAACCAATGCCATTGAAGGAACCGGTATTGGTGGCGATGGCGCAATTGATGCCGATCACATGCCCCTTCATATTCACCAGCGGCCCACCGGAATTGCCGGGGTTGATGGCCGCATCGGTCTGGATGTAATCCTGATACGTCAGACCTTGAAGTTGCGGATTGTGGGCGCCGATGATGTCGAGATTTTTGCGGCCTTTGGCGGAGATAATGCCCTGGGTCATGGTGTGTTTGAAGCCAAACGGCGAACCAAAGGCCAGTACCCAGTCACCCACTTTCATATCGTGGGAATTGCCAAACGACGCATACGTAAGATCGGGGGCGTTGATTTTGACCACGGCCAGATCGGTCTTGGGATCCGTCCCGATCACTGTGGCCTTGTAGACCCGGCCATTGGCCAGCGTCACCTTGATGGACTGAGCCCCCGCCACCACATGGTTATTGGTGACAATATATCCCTTGGGGCTGATGATCAGCCCACTGCCGGTACCGTAGATTTTTTCCGCGGGTGCGGATTGGCCCTGGGGCGGAATCAAGGGAAACGCCCCCGGCGGAAGCATTTTCTGCAGGCCCGGCGGCAGATTCAGCGGGCCAATGCCATTTTGCATGGGGCCTTGAAGAGTTTTAATGATATTGATATTGACCACCGCATTTTTAATCGAATGATGTACGGCCTGAAATGCTTCCGATAGACTTTCGGCGCTGCTGACTAAGCTCGGATCAATTGGCGCGGTGGGATGGCCACCCATTGCGGCGTTGGCGGTGGCCGTCCACAAACCCCACCCCTGAGGGCGGATTCCAGCCAAGATCGAGCCGACGGCCAGGGCTGCGGCGGCGCTAACCGCCAGAATCAAATGACTTTTTTTCGTTTGGTTGGGCATAACAATCTCCATTTTTAAGGTCCAGTGGCGGTTTAAGTCCGCCAATTTATAAACCACCCCGGCCGACCGGGCCGGGTTGGGCCACGGCCCACGCCGCCGGGCTACCCTATCTAGTTGCCGTGCGCCCCAAAGTCTTTCACCCGACCCGAACATTCGTACCCGGCCGGCAAGCCTTACTCTTTCATCATATACCCATGCCGTGGTAGAGGGTATTGGCGGGTTTTCACCGCGGTCACATAACGCTCCACCGCTTGACAGACCACGGCGGGTACATCGGCCATTTTATCGACAAACCGCGGCGGGTGATCGGTAAAGCCCAATAAATCGTGGAGCACCACCACATGGCCATGGCAGGATGGCCCGGCTCCGCAGCCCAGCACCGGACAATCCGTTGCCGCCACCACCCGACTGCTGACTGCATCCGGGACGGCTTCCAGCAGCAGTAAATCCGCACCAGCCCGCCACAACGCCGTGGCATCATCGACAATATTGTCGGCATCTGAGGCGGACCGGCCCTGGGCTTTGTAACCTCCATGCTGCGCGGCCCGCTGCGGCAACAGACCCAGATGGGCACAGGTGGGAATTCCCGCCGCCCGCAAGGCGGCAATGATCGGCGCGTGGCGGCCATCACATTCAAGCTTCACCGCGTCCGCCCGGCCCAAAGTAAGCAGGCGTGCCGCATTGGCCACGGCGGTATCCGGGGTGGCATAGCTGGCAAAGGGCATATCCGCCAGCACCAAGGTGTCGGGGGCGCCGCGCCGCACCGCGCGGGTGATGGTAAGCATAAAATCCATGGTAGCGTGAATGGTGGAATTTTCGCCTAAGACCGTCATCGCCGCCGAATCGCCAACGAGCAAAATATGGATGCCGGTGCCGGCTAAGACGCGGGCCAATGAATAATCGTAACAGGTGAGCATGGCGATCGGCTCGGACCGCTGGCGCATCTGGCGGAGTGTTTCCAGGGTGATACGCCGCGGCGACGGGGCAAGATTCGGTTCGGCCGGGCCGGGATGGGGCTTTGGTGATGTCATTGAAACCTCGCTTTGTGCTGATGGTCGCCGCCGCACCCTTGGGGTTGGCGTCAGACGTTTTCGTCGGAGGTGCCTCCGAAGCGCCGTTCCCGGGAGGCATAACTGGCCAGAGCCTTATCAAATTCAGCCTCGGTAAATTCCGGCCATAAAACATCGGTCACGTATAGCTCTGCATAGCTGATCTGCCATAAAAGGTAATTGCTCACCCGCATTTCGCCGGCGGTGCGAATGAGCAAACCCGGATCGGGCATGCCGGCGGTATACAGATAATCGGCCACCATGGCCTCATCAATTTGTTGCGGATCCACGGTGCCGGCGCGGACCTTGGCGGCGATGGCGCGTACCGCGTCGACAATTTCCGTCCGCGAACCGTAGTTCACCGCCAGACACAGGGTCATGCCGGTATTTTTTTCCAGGGCTGCGATGGTGCGGTCAATTTCCCGGCAAACGGCCAAGGGCAGGCCATCACGGCGGCCAATTTGGGTGAAGCGGATATTATTTTCCATCATCACCGGGCGCTGGCTGACCAGATATTCCTGGTAAAGCTGCATCAATTGGTTGACCTCCGCGGCGGGGCGTTTCCAGTTTTCAATGGAAAAACTGTAGAGCGTTAATTGCTGCAAGTGCATTCGGGCGGCATGTTCCACCGTGGTGCGGGCCGTTTTGGCCCCCGCCCGATGGCCCATGGGTCGCGGCAAACCGCGGTTGGTGGCCCAGCGCCCGTTACCATCCATGATAATGGCCACATGGCGGGGCATGGGCATGGCTCCGCCGGAAGCGGACGGGCCGGATATGGTTTTCACATCAATGGGCATGGTCATACCTGTGCATTGGTAGGGCCGGTGAAGCCAAACGCCTGGAATCCGGAGGTTAGACCAGCAGGGTTTGTTGCCGGTCGGGGCCTACACTCACGAGCTTCAGCGGCACGCCTACATATTCTGATATACGTTCAAGATACCGGCGGGCGCTGGTCGGCAGGGCGGATAGCTCGCCCACATGGTCCAGCGGCTCATGCCAGCCGGGCAATTCTTCATACACCGGCTCCACGTCGGCCAGCCCCTGGGCATCCGGGTCGAAGCCTGACAATTTTTGCCCGCCAACTTTATAGCCCACGCATAGCTTCAGACGTTCAAAGGTGGAAAGCACATCCAAAAGGGTGATGCACAGGCCGGTAGCGCCCGCCAGCCGGGCGGCATAGTGTACGGCCACCAAGTCGATCCAGCCGCAGCGGCGCGGTCGGCCAGTGGTGGTACCGAATTCATGGCCGCGTTGCCGGATTTTTTCGCCGGTGGCGTTGTCCTGTTCGGTGGGAAACGGGCCGGCTCCCACCCGTGAACTATACGCCTTCACGACTCCCAGCACGGATTTTAGCGCCGATCCGGGCACGCCGGTTCCCGCAGACAGGCCGGTGCCGCAGTTGCTGCTGGTGACATAGGGAAAGGTGCCATGATCCAGGTCCAACAATACCGCATTAGCCCCTTCAAAAAGCAGGCGTTTTCCCGCCGCCAAAGCCTCGTGGAGCATGTGCACGCTGTTGCATACGTAAGGCTTGAGTTGCTGGCCGCAGCTACGGTACTGTTCAAAAATCGGTTCCCAGTCCAGCGGGGCTGCGGCATAGAGGCCCGTGAGCAGGCGGTTTTTCTCCGTGGTGATCCGCTGGAGTTTTTCGCGCAGGCGATCTTCCGCAATCAGATCGGCCATGCGGATGGCATTGCCGCGGCCGGCCTTGTCGGCGTAGCATGGACCGATGCCGCGGGCCGTGGTGCCGATTTTTTTCCCGGCCAGTTGTTCTTCGGAAAGCTGATCCTGCAATTTGTGATAGGG
>JABEVA010000082.1 GCA_013044065.1 Phycisphaerae bacterium | reverse complement strand
CCATGCTACCCCGCAACCGGCTGGGTGGTCCGGTTGCGGACCAGAAACGACTGGTCGCCAACCATAAGACTTACACCCGAGCAACATCCGCAAGACGCGTTTGCGGTTCCAGGGTCAAGGCGGTCCGGCCGAGAAGCATTTGGCCGCCAAAAGATTCATATTAAAGGTGTTCGAGCAAACCTTGCACGTGCAGGGCGGCGCAGCGGGCCAGGGCTTGAAGGTTATACCCCCCTTCGAGCACGGAAATGATACGCCCGTTGCAGTGCCGATTGGCCAAAGCCACAAGTTGTTGGGTGAGCCAGATATAGTCCTCGGGCAGCCATTTCTGGTTGCCCAGATCGTCTTGAAAGTGGGCGTCAAAACCTGCGGAGATAAATAAAATCTCCGGCCGAAATTGTTCCAGCGCCGCCAGCCAATGACGCTCCACCGCGTGCCTCAACGCCGTGCCGTCCGCCCCAGGCCCCAGGCCCACATGCACCCGGTTGGTGCCGGGAGGCGATGGCTCGGTGTGCGGATACAACTGGCGTGCATAAGTGGAAAGCATCAACACCCGGTTTTCGCCGGCCAGAATTTCTTCGCTGCCGTTGCCATGATGCACGTCAAAATCGACCAGGGCTATTCGGCTGATCCCGGCGGCCAAAGCATGATAAATGCCCACCACCACGTTGTTGAAAAGGCAAAATCCACCGGCCCGGCTGCGGCCGGCATGGTGGCCGGGAGGGCGTATGTTGCAAAATGCCCGCTCATACCTGTTGGATAAAATAAGGTCTGTAGCCAACACAGCCGCACCGGCGGCACGTCGCGCTGCGGTGAGAGTATGGGGGGTTAAAAAGGTATCTTCGTCCAATGCCACCAGGCCTTGCCCAAGGGCGTTTTTCTGGAGAAACATCAGGTACTCGGGCGAATGACATGCGGTGATTTGCGCATCGGTGGCCAAGGGCGCGGCAAAATAGTCCAGGTGATCCATCAGGCCCGTGATCAGCAACTGGTGGGCGACGGCGCGCACTCTTTCCGGCTGCTCAGGATGCTGCGGCCCCATATCGTGAGCCAAACAATCCGGATGCGTCAGGTAAGCGATGGTGTTCATGCCTGGCATGATAACATGCGTGTTTCTTCCGGCACACCATGGCCATCCATCATCGCCGGCGCGGTGGCCACAACCCCGTGCCACCAACGCCGCCGACGGCACACACTAGCACGGCCATGTCAGGACTCTTTTCGCGGTTGGGATGATCGGGTATTGTGTGGAATGTCAAAAGGAGGTCGTCCATGACAGATAGCCCGGAATTCGACAAGCTTTCCTCGCTCCGCAACAGTTCCGATGAGACGGAATTTTATACCCCGTTTCCGGCCGGCTATGTCCGCGGAAAAACCAAATTTGTGGTGGTGGTGGGCACTGTTATGAGCGGTCTTGGCAAGGGCATTTTCAGTTCCAGTTTGGCTAAAATTCTCAAGGACAAGGGACTGAAAGTGGCACCGATCAAAATGGAGGGTTATCTGAACATTGATTCGGGCACGCTGAACCCCTTCCGGCACGGCGAGGTTTTCGTTCTGGATGACGGCATGGAAACCGACATGGATCTGGGCACCTACGAGCGTATGCTCGACGAAAACCTGTCCCGTAAAAATTTTGTCACCAGCGGGCAGATTTTTACGCGAATTTTGGAACGCGAACGCCACGGCCAATATCTGGGCCGCGATGTGCAGATGATTCCCCATGTGACCGGCGAGGTGAAATACACCTTGCGCGAGCTGGCGATGCAATCGCAGGCGGACCTGGTTTTCATTGAAGTCGGCGGCACGGTGGGAGACTACGAAAACGGCTACTTCATTGAGGCCATCCGCGAATTGGCCTACGAAGAAGGTGAGCACAGCGTCTGCACCGTCGCCTTGACCTACATCATGGAGCCAAAATCGCTGGGTGAACAAAAATCCAAGGCGGCGCAGTTGGGGTTGCGGCAGGTGATGGAAGTGGGCTTGCAGCCGCACATTATCGCATGCCGTTGCCCTTCACCGGTGAGTGAGAAAGTCCGGCAGAAAATTTCGATGTTCAGCAATGTACCGCTGCGGCGGGTGTTTTCCATGCACGACATGGAAAGCATTTATCTGGTGCCGGAAATGTTGCGGGAAGCGGGAATGGATCGGGAAGTGCTTACGCTCTTAAATTTGCACGAGCGGGTACACCAGCGGCAGGAAGATGAGGCCCGCCGCAAGTGGCAGGGATTTGTGGATCGACTGCTGACCACCAGAGAGCACACCGTTAAGATTGCCGTCCCCGGCAAGTACACCAGCGTGCGCGACGCCTATGCGAGTATTGATAAAGCCCTGGAACATTGCGGGGCGGCTGCGGCATGCCATGTCCATATCCAATGGATTGACACTACAGAAATTACCCGCCGCAATGTGGGAGAAATGCTCAAGGGCTGTCATGGGGTTCTGGTTCCCGGCGGATTTGGCTCCCGCGGGGCGGAAGGAAAAATTGAATGTGTGCGCTGGGCGCGGGAAAATCACGTGGCGTATCTGGGAATATGCCTGGGTTTTCAGATGGCGGTGGTGGAATACGCCCGCAATGTCTGCGGTCTGACCGACGCCAACACCACGGAATTTGCACCTGAGACCAAAGATCCGGTCATTGATTTTTTGCCGGAGCAGAGAAAACTGGAAGGGCTGGGCGGCAACATGCGTCTGGGCGGCAAGGATATTCTGTTGCGTCCAGGCAGCAAGGTATCGCACCTGTATGGAGATGTCGATCAGGTGCGCCTGCGTTTCCGCCATCGCTATGAGGTAGAACCGCGTTACATTCCCATTCTGGAAAGCGCCGGTCTAATTTTCAGCGGACACGCCCCCAACCAACCCATCATGCAGATGCTGGAACTACCGGAGTCGGTGCATCCGTACTTCGTGGCCACCCAGTCACACCCATGCCTGACCAGCAGGCCCCTGTCGCCAGATCCCCTGTTTCTGGGCTTGGTGCAAGCGGCCCTGAAGCGGGCCTATCCACAACTCACCCTGCCAGCCGCGGTGCCAGAGCCATCGGCTGCCGCTCTATAGGCGGATCGTACCGGCGGACAAACCGATGGGTAGAGCAGCCGGATTCCATCAAGCCTTGGCTTTTTCTAGCCAGCGTGAAACCCCACCGGCGATAATACCACCCACGATGGGTGCCACCCAGAACAACCAAAGCTGGGTGATGTAGCCGCCACCGGCAAAGAGAGCCGGACCGGTGCTGCGGGCTGGATTTACCGAGGTGTTGTCCACTGGGATCATGATTAAATGGATCAGGGTAAGGGACAGGCCGATGGCCACGCCGGCAAAACCGGCCGGTGCGCGTGCGGAGGTGGCTCCGAGAATTACCGTCACAAAAAAGAAGGTACAGACAATTTCACCAATCAAACAGGACGCCAACGGATACTGGCCGGGACTTAGCGTCCCATACCCATTGGATGCAAACCCGCCGGTGACAAAACCCGGTTTGCCGCTGGCGATGAGATAAAGCACGCCGGCCGCGGCAATCGCCGCGATCACCTGGATCACGACATACGGCACAACGTCCTGAGCCTTAAATCGGCCGCCGGCCCACAAACCCACTGTTACCGCCGGATTGAAATGGCCTCCGGAAATATAGCCCACCGCGTAAATGCCGGTCAGCACGGTGAGACCAAAGGCCAAGGCCACACCGGCAAAGCCGATTCCCAAATGTGGGAAGGCCGCCGAAAGCAGCGCGCTGCCGCAGCCACCGAAGACCAGCCAGAAGGTTCCGAGAAATTCCGCCGCCAAACGTCGTGCCATGCTTGTATCTCCAAAAAAGTCGTCATCGACCGAACCGTATGGAGCAATACACTACCGTCCATAACGTCTGGAGTCAAGACAACAATTGGCGTCGTGCCAATAGAAATATCGCCCGGAGGCACACCCACAGAGCGGCGTGGCGGGCAGGCAGCGGAGGAAAGCGAGACTTGCCCCGGGCGTCGGCGAATAAGCTTGCAGCCTGGTGG
>JABEVA010000081.1 GCA_013044065.1 Phycisphaerae bacterium | reverse complement strand
CTGGGCGTTATCTCTTTGAAGATTAAGCCGCTCGCTCCGGATATCGCTTGATTGAAACTCCTTCAGCACCGCTTCCGAACACGTTGCCCGCACCATCTTCACCACAGTGGGGCGGGTAAGCACGTAGCCCGTAAGCTCGAAAAAATCGTCGTCGTCCACATGAAAGTTCTTCATCCCCAGCAGATTGATAGTGAATCCAAGCAGCTTGGCCAGCAGAAATGGGTTTTCTACTACCAGCGACAATTCGTTGGCAACCTCCGGGGCGGATTCGGGTGGCATAACTGGCTCGTCACAGGTGTTGGTGATGGTATCGGTCATGGCATGGTCTCCTTAAAAAAGCCAACCATAGTATGACCACCCACGCGGACAGTTATGGTCCCAACCGCACCGCGATTGCCCAAAAGTCCAGTTCCGTGGCATAATACCGCCATGGCCAAACGCACGTTTAGTAAATTCCGATCCCGGTGGTGGGCGTTTTGTAAAATCGAACGCCAACTCAAAGCGCATCTCGCCTGCAATACCCAGTCCCTGGCCGCAGACCTGCAAGTCGATGCCCGCACCGTTCGCCGTTACATCGAATTCATGCGCGACGATCTCGGCGCTCCCATCATCTTTGATCGACCATCCCAAAGCTATAAATTTTCCCATACCACTTGGTCCATGCCCAACGTTCACCTGAGCCTGGAAGAACTTCAATCCCTGGCCGTGGCGGTGAAGTCCATCACCCCCACCGTACCCGCCCCGTTCGCCCAGCCGCTGGAGAGCCTGCTGGCCAAGTTGCTGGATGCCCTGCCCGAAGATGACCAGATGGAAATTCGCCGGGCGCAGAAGCAAATTGTATTTCTGCCCGTGCCGGTGTCATCAAAGGGTTCCGCCTGGGTCGGCCCGCTGCTGGAGGCCATTCGCGGCGAATGGACTGTGGATATGGTGTATTTTGCCCTCTCCCGCAATCAGGAAACGCAGCGGCGTTTCGATCCCTACCATCTGCGCTACTTCATGGGTACGTGGTATGTTGTCGGGTACGATCATCTGACCAAACATTGGCCGGTGCTGAACTTGGCCCGAATTCGCAAGCTTACCGTCACAGAGGATTTTTACCGCGTGCGCTCGTTTGACCCGGATATATTTTTTAAAAACAGCTTCGGCATCAGCGTCGGCGGAACACCGCAAAAAGTTTCCATAAAACTTACCGGCTGGAATGCCAAAACCGCCGGCGAAAGAATCTGGCCGCCGGGCTTCACCTATAAAGACGTTGGCCCGGATGAAGGAATCTTAACCGGCCTGATCGCCAATCCCGCCGACTTGGAATTATGGATCGCCTCCTGCCAGGGCGACGCGGAAATGATAGCCGAAGAAAAGTCCACCAGACGGGCCGGCGCGCAGGATGGATGATAGCCTGATGCGCGCATCGGATAAGCCATCTTCTAATCGATATCGAACCGCCAAGGGAGTAGAAGGCGAATTCGAACCTGGATACCGCGGATGCGTACTGGCGAACAAGCTGGGGATTGTTTCAAAAACAGCAATGAACCAGATGGAATTCGCCGCATTGGTCCGGGCACAGGAAAAATATCTCCTGATTGTCACAACGGAAACGATATTTTCCGCAGAACTGGTTCGCATGATGCACCGCGAGTGGTTGGGGAAATGGGGGGCCGGCAAACGGGGCGCAATCCACGATCGCGGATTTATGGGCAATTTATGGGGTTGCGGTGCTGGGGCTACTTGAAAAACTTGTATGGCCGCGGACCAACGCCGCGGCGGATGTTGTGACGCTGCACGTATTGGATGGCACTGTCCCACGCCTGCGGCTCAAAAATAAACCCGCGCCAGCTTCCCTTGGCCCAAACCGGGCCGCTATAACCGCCGTCCTTGCGAATGGCTTTTGTGCATTGGTCGGCCAGCCATTTGCACGTGTTATCAATATCGCGTACGGTGTAGGTTAAAATCAGGTGGACGTGCGTTGGTTCCAGCGATGCCGCGGCGATCCGCCAATCTGATTCGGCCCCGCATGGGGCCAGCGTATTTTCCATGCAGGCGAGCGCGACGTCGGTCCAGCGCACCGGCGGATGTTTCATCCGCTCGGCGGACATGCGCAGTCGCACCGGATCGCCGGGATGCAATGTATGCGGCTCGGTCAGGCCAATTTCGGCATCCCACGTTGCGGACCACGACCCGCGGTCGTCCCCCGGCAGCCACAGCCCGTACGCGCTTTTGACGATATGATATCCAATCGTTTTCACATTTCTACAACATAAAGCCGCGACCGCGGGTCGCGCACCGTCCGTCCGCTACTGCCCATACCGGATTCCAGCCCAAAACAAACTATAACATAAGGCCGAATTCGTCCATGTTCCGGCAATATGTAACAATCCGGATTGTCTTGCAAAATGGCGCGATCCACGGCAAACGGACGCCCCCCAAAACTGCCGAGGTCTTCATCAGACCAGACCATCGCCGCCCCCGGACCATAACTGTCCGCCCCACCCAATACACTCATTTCACTACCGGTTCAGGCGTTCTGAACGCGGCTATGTGTGGTGCATGGAAAATTATAAGGAGAAAACCATGAAGTCTATCGCCAGCGCTATCCTGAAAGTATTGGGTCTTCGGGCAATCGAGTGGGTAAAAATACACATTTTTGGGAACATTCCGCACACATATAGAATGTGTTATAATT
>JABEVA010000080.1 GCA_013044065.1 Phycisphaerae bacterium | reverse complement strand
TTTCGCGCTATCCGGTGAGCGTGTCGATTGGCGAGTTGGATGGCATGCCCATTGTATCGCTGCGGGAAAATCCGCTGGCCGGCTGGCCGGCTATCTACAAACGCATCTTCGATATTGGTGGAGCTTTGCTGGGCTTGGCGGTTTTTGCTCTGCCCATGGCCATCATAGCCCTGAGGATTAAAATTTCCGGTTGCGGGCCGGTGATGTACCGACAAAAGCGCATTAGTTTTGGCGGTCAGCCCTTTGACATTTTCAAATTTCGCACCATGATTCCCACCGCTGAAAATGCCTGCGGAGCGGTGCTGGCCAGCCCCGACGATCCCCGCTGCACACGGTTTGGCCGGTGGCTGCGGCGCACGAGTCTTGATGAATTGCCGCAGCTGTTTAACGTGCTCAAGGGGGATATGTCGCTGGTTGGGCCGCGGCCAGAGCGTCCGGAGATCATGGAAAAAATAGTGGATGAAATTCCGGGTTTTGCCACCCGCTTGAAAATGCGGGCGGGTATTACCGGCTACGCTCAGGTACGCGGCTACCGCGGACGGACCAGTTTTCGTAAGCGGCTGCAATATGATATTTATTATCTCAATCATTGGTCGCCGCTGCTGGATTTACGAATTCTGGTGGAAACAATGTTTCGTGGTTTTCGCCACCCCAACGCGTATTGAGATGGACGCGGTGGAAATTTGGGCACAAACCATGGATAATCGCCATGGGTGGGATCGCAATGGATTGGAGTTTTAATTATGATGATCGCCAAAGTGGTTGCCACCGTCGTTGCCACGGTGAAAGACGCCGGATTTGATACCAAAAAGCTTATTGTGGTACATGCCCATATTCTTAAGGATGGTCAGCTTATCCCGGGGCAAACCGTGGTGGTGGCCAATGATGATTTGGGTGCCGGTGAGGGTGATTTTGTACTGGTTACTCAAGGCAGTTCGGCCCGTTTGGCTCCCGGTATGAAAAACTGCGCCACCGACGCGGTGGTGATTGCCCTGATCGACCGCATAGATGCCCATGGGCAACCGGTATTTTGTAAAAAATAAACGTTTGTTTGGCGGGTAGTCGGATTTATGTTTACTGCGGTGGTAAAAGGTTCTCTCACCAGTACCGTCAAGCACGCTTCGATGAAGGGAGTGCGGCTGATGATTGTGCAGCCGGTGGACCCGGTAGCCGGTACCAATAGCGGCCTACCCCAGATCGCCGCAGATGTGCTCGGTGCCGGTATCGGCACACGGGTGTTGGTCAGCAGTGACGGACGCGCTGCTCAAGATATGTTAAAAATGGATAAGTTCAGTCCGGTGCGTCTGGTGATCACCGCTTTGGTAGACGATGCGGCAAAAATGGATAGCGGCGCGTAGGGCGGTCTTAAAGGAAGCCAGTGGATGTATATGGCGCGGGTAATAGGTCAGGTGGAGGCGTCCATGCGTGCGGCCGGGCTTGGTCCGCACAGGCTGGTGGTCCTGCAGCCGCTGGATTTTCACGAGCAGCCGATTCGCTGGACGCTCATCGCGGTTGACTTGGTAGGGGCTGCGGATGGTTCTCTGGTGGCCTATGAAGAAGGGCGCGAGGCCGCCAATCCGTACGATCCTCCTTTGCCGGTGGATGCCTGCGTGGTGGCGCTGGTGGATGGCTATAATTATCAGCCATGATGGCCTGATGTGACGCTCCGCCGGAGCAATGTTTTGGCTGGTGGTGGGGCGGGTCCGCTGGGAATAACATGCGGGTCCTGCTGCAAAGGAGTTGGTCATGTTTTTTATCGGCGCAACCGACCAACGAATGTCTGTGGTCAATGATGCCGGCGTAGAAATTTACCATGCGGAGCTGCGCAATCTGGTTTCGGTTATCACTCATTTGCGTGGCCAAATTCGGGCGGTGTGTATTGCCAGTCCGGCCGGGCAGATCGACCAAAATCTACTTTCCATTTTGGAAGACCAATTAAAGCTCGATTCTACGTTTGAGAGCCTGCGGACCATTCCTTTTAGTCCTGGTTTAGACGCTCGATTGCTGGCTTTGGCGGCGTTGGTGGCGGCCACCCCAGCAAATAGTTCGAGTAAAAAAAAGACGGGCAAAGACAAAAAAGCGAAGAAAGGCAAACGATAATGGCGGCTCCGGTACATCCGTACAGCGATTATGGCATCGCGTTGCAAACACTGCGCTCGGCCCGCAACTGGCTGGGGATACTGCTGTTCATCTGCGTGCTACTGCAAGTGGTTGGCTTTCTGCTGATGCGATTCACCCGCCAGCCGTTTGTGGCATCCCGTCCGGTGATCCGTGAGCCTCTTACGCACAGGGTTCGGCCCCAGTCGTTTTCCGCCACCACGGTCTCCGGCCAATCCCGTGCCACGGCTGGCGGTACTGGGGTGAGCTCGCTGGACGATTTGAATACGGCATCAGCCCGGCAGTTTCGCATCAGCCGCTGGACCGTGCAGACCAAGGCCGGCCGCGAATTGAATCTGCGTTCCCAGTGGGAGACGACTTATTATCTCACCGTGCCGGTGACCCAACTTCTGGGCTTGCTGGCGGCCGCATCGCAGGCCATTTTGATCTTTCTTACGTTGGTGATGATTCTCGTCGCCCAAGCCCCTGGTGTTGCGCATCTGACACGCAGTCTTAACTGGGCGGTTATTTTGCTTTTTATGGTGCTGCCATGGCAGTATTTTTTTCACGGATTTCCGATTCCGGGAGTGTTGTACAGTTGGCACGAATTGCTGCATACCATGGGTTTGGTTTACCTCCTGTCTCCGGGCCATGGAATACCGTTTGTCCCGCGGCTGCTGATTGTGGCGCGATACGTTGGTTGGCCTATGCTGGCAATGGTGGTGATGTTGGTAACTGCGGAGCGCTTCCGTGCCGGTACACGGTTGGCCATCGGCCACCCCCTGCAAAGCATGATGCGCCCTGGATCTATCGCCAGTGGAGCCACGCGGCCTAATACCGGCCCGGCCGGAAGCCCCGGCGTTGGCCCACCGTCGCCTTCCACGCCGCCACGATCAGGTTTGAAGCTGTGAAGCTCCTGGTGCCGATGTCTCGCAGCCAAAGACGCGATTGAGGAGATGGGTGAATGGAGCGGCGCGAGAACCCAGGTAGGTTGCTCGTGTCCCTGGGCTTCGTGGGGATTTCGGCATCTGTGCCTCAGCGGGTGAGCAGTGGAGCCGGAGAGCTTGGCGCGGCTGTGGCCGCAAGTCGGGAGCCGGGATAAACGGGCACGGTACGCGGGTGGATGGCTCTGGAGAAATGATGGGGCGGTTCCAAAAGTCTTTGCGCCGTGCAAAGAATTGAGAGGTTTGTAGCACAGACCCTGTACCTCCTGGTGCAGGGGCCGTAGATACAGGTGGGTGGCGCATGCGGTTGTCGCGAGAAGTTAGATTTTCCTTAAAGGCAGCGGAGGTGCCGGCAGATGGGATCAATAACTTTGCCGGCCATCCGGCACTGGAGGGAATGGCTCCATTTTTAACATTGGGGGCCGTTGTGGAGGGACAACCAGATCCGGCCACGGGCATGTTAATGAACATCAAACTGATTGATCAATTGCTGCGCGACCATCTGGTTCCGATGATTGAAACCTATTGGCGCAATACATCGCTGCCGGGACGACCCTGGGGCGTGGCGGATTTATTTTCGCCGATGGTGGGCTTGCTTGTGGACAAGTTGTATCCGCGTCGGCTCTATACACTGCGTTTGGAGTTAAGTCCATTTTTATCTTATCTTTGTTTGCCTACGGAGTTGCCTATGGTACGTTTATCGGAGCGCTTTGAGTTTTCCGCAGCCCATCGTCTGCATAGCCCACAACTGGGCGTGCAGGCCAATCGCGAGGTATTTGGCAAGTGTAACAACCCCAGCGGTCATGGGCACAATTACGAAGTTGAAGTGGTGATTGCCGGCGAGCCGGACCCGCACACCGGGCTGATTATGCCGGTGGGAGATTTGCAGCGAATAGTCAACCAGCGTGTGATCACGATTTTTGATCACAAGCATCTGAATGTGGATTGCGAAGAATTCCGGACGCTCAACCCCACCGTTGAAAACATTGCCCAGGTGATATTTGACAAGCTTGCAGGCGGCTTTGGCGGAGCGGTACGGCTGGCGGCGGTAAAGGTTTGGGAAACACCCAAAACCTGGAGTGAAGTTACTCCACCGGTCACGTGAGTTCGCGATTTCTGAACATGGCGATGGCGGCGGCAATGGCAGCGCCAATGTACAGCAGGCCGTACGTGCATGAAATAGCAACGTATTGCCATATCTGGCCAATGGAGGGAGCATTTTTAATAAAATGCCCCGGCATACTGATGGGGCGATACACCAGGCACTGATTGATGTCAAAATTGCTCAAAAACGGCAGCAGATAACTGATGCTTTGAACTATCGTTTGCCACGGATTACCCAGATTCAGCAGCGAAATAAAGCGTGTCAGATTGGCACCGATGTACAGCAGCACAATCACCGTCATATTGAGCGCCAGACTATAACGGGTGGAAATCGCCGTGCTGATAGCCGCCAGTGTGGCTATTTCCATAAACTGCATGATAAAGGCGGGCAGGAGGGCAATAACACTGCTTACATTGCTCCAGAACAGAGCCTGCTTTTGTGCCAAGTCGCTGACATCCAGATCGATACGCTTGTCCGAAAAGAAACGCAGATAATCGCAGCCGGCGGTGCAGATGGTGGTAATGGCCATGACCACAAAAATCAGACACAAAACGCCCAAATACTTCCCCACCACCACCTGCCAGCGGGCCACCGGTTTACTCATAAGGGTCAGCATAGTGCGGTTTTCAATCTCTTCATCCACCACTTTGCCAGTGGCAAACACCATAATTACCAGGGAAAACATCAGCACGAACGACAAGGCTACATCGCGAAACATTTCGGTATCATCGCCGAACGTGTTGAATGGCACGAAGGCCGTGATGACGATGGCCGCCAGGCACAACAAAAATACAATCAGCGTAAACGGTTGCAGCAGCGCCTCGTAGTACGTCACACGAGCAATCGCTCCCAGTCGGGAAAAACCCAGCAGCGGCAAGATTAAAAACTCCACAATTCCGGGGACCAGCCATGCGCCAGCCAGGGAGAAGGAGAGTGTGAACCACAGCCGCCAGTTGTCGGCAGAAGTAGCAATGAGATTCGCATAGGCACCGGCAACGCCATGATTGTGTTTGGACGCGGTGTTGGAAACACTGGCCGTGTGGTAGGCCATGGCAATAAGATGATTCCAATAAGTCCAACATCCCAGCGAGATCAGGGCCAACGCCAACAGAACTGCGAAATAGATGATGGTTGGTTTTTTCAGCATGGGTTTTGTTCCAGGCAGGGTCTTGTTGAGCCAATCATTTCAATACACAATACGAACCGGCGGTGCCAAACCGACGGGATTTTCAGTGCTATGGGTTACGTCATGGATGAATCCTTCAAAATGTCTCTGGATGTCCACCAGCAAACCGCGGATTTCCGCCGGATCTCCTTCCAGCACCAGTTCCACGCGACCATCGGACAAGTTGCGCACTGTTCCGCCCAGCGGACGGTGGCGGGCAAACTGTACCGCGGTGAGGCGGAAGCCCACGCCCTGAACTCGCCCAGAAAAAATAATAATGCAGCATTCACTGGCCATAGTCTATTCACCGGCATATCACGCTTTCCAAAAGAGACCGGGCTGCAACATTATGTTGGGCCTACCAACATGGTACCAATTACAGGTGGTTTTAGCACTTTGGTCAAGTGCCGGCCGTTGGTGTGGTGGCCTGCGATGTGAGGATCTGACGTTGTAGAGGGGGGCCGCCTTGGCGTTGGGCACTTCGGTTGAGCCGGAACCATTGGATGACGTGCCCAGAGACTCCGCCTGATAGCGTACCGGGGATGATCTCATTTTCCGGCTTTTATGGGTGTCGGCATCATCGTCGGCGCGCATTGCCGCCAAGCCGACGGAAGCGGGCTATGGCCATAAGTGGAAAGTAAAGCCGATACAAATGATATTTAAGGTAAAACACCCGGGGAAATCCGGTTCCCGTGAACCAGGGTTCTTCCCAGTCCCCCGTCGGAGTTTGGTGATCCATAAGCCACTGGATCGCATTCTTAACAGCTGGATCGTGCGGGCCATCCACGGCCATAAGTCCCATGGCTCCCCAAGCCGTCTGGGAAGCTGTGCTGGGGCCTTGACCCTTGAGCTTTGGGTTATCATAGCTCTGGCAGGATTCCCCCCAACTGCCATCAGCTTTTTGGCAGGATCTAAGCCAGTCGGCCGCATGGCGGATGAAGCGTTGGTCCATGCGTTCGCCTACCAGCCGCAGGCCCGTGAGCACCTGCCAGGTGCCATAGATGTAATTGACGCCCCATCGACCAAACCAGCAACCTTCGGCTTCCTGGGTTTCGCGTAGAAATCGCACGGCCTTCATGACGGCCGGATGACGATAATCAAAGCCGTTGTGTCCCAGACACTCCAGCACCCGGGCGGCGATATCCGGACACGATGGGTCTTGAATGGCGTTATGGTCGGCAAAGGGCACATGTTCCAGAATGGGCCGGTTGCGGGTGCGGTCAAAGGCGGCCCAGCCGCCATCGTCATTTTGCATAGCCAGCAACCAGTTGAGGCCGCGGTTAAGTGCCGCTTGTGCTGGCTTGCCACCCAGACGACGCAGGGCCATGGCCACCATGGCGGTATCATCCACATCTGGGTAGTGTGGATTGGCGAATTCAAAAAACCATCCACTGGGCTCCACATCCGGACAGTTTTTACTCCAGTCGCAGGCGGTGCGACATTCCTTGGCCAACAGCCATTCTGTGGTCTTGCTGGCAATGGGATGATCCGGTGCGATGCCAAACTCTGCCAGAGCGTTTAGCGCGATCCCAGTATCCCATACGGCCGACCAGCAGGGCTGAATGCGGATAGTATCGTTCTGGCGGATAAAAAGGTCTTTGAGATCGCGCTGTGCTTTTTGCACCAGTGGATGGTCGCTGGGGTAACGGAGAGTTTTAAATACAATCAGGATGTAGACCATCGGCGGGAAAATGGCCCCCAAGCCATCCGAGCCTTGCAGGTGCTCCACCAGCCACTTTTCCGCTTCGCGCAGGGCCTTGGGACGCAAGGGTGTCACGGCGGTTTTTTGATACCGCTTCAGCGATAAATCGAGCAGCAGAAACATTTCCCGCCAACTTTTGGGAAGGCCGCGCAGCCGTCCCGCCGAACTGTTCGCGGCGGCGGGTTTGTTAAATAATTCACCGATGCCCTGTTTGGCCGAGAGCTTGCGCACCGGGCGATGGGCGCTGACAATGGCCAGCGGAAGAATCATCGTGCGGCTCCAGGCGGAGACGGCGTAGAGATTAAAGTAAATCCACTTGGGAAGTAGAACGATTTCCGGTGGAATGTTGGGACAGGCATTATAGCTGATTTGACCCAGTGCCGCCAGAAAAAATTTGGAAAAGCTATTGCATTGCTCTGCGCCGCCCAGTTCACGACACACGTTGCGGGCGGCTCGCATGTGCGGGCTTTCGGGGTCGTCGCCCATCAATTTCAACGCAAAATAAGCCTTGACTGTGCCACTTAGATCGCTGTTTCCGCCGGGAAACATATTCCATCCACCATCCGCCTGCTGGAGGCGGCGAAGGTAATTGGCAATCAGCGGCAAATCCGGGTCATTTTCCTCTTCCAAAATAAATTTCATTAAAATGTATTCTGATTCCAGGATGCTATCACCCTGAAGCTCGCCAACCCAATAACCCTGCGGTTTGTGCTGGCCTAGCAGGCAATTGACCGCTGCGAGCAGACTCTCATCAAGGCTGTGCGTTTCCGGGGAGGCCAAGGATCGCGTGGCAAAGTCCGGCATGGATTCCGAGATATCATGGTCTGCCGCAGAAGAGATCGCCTCTGTGGCCGACGCCAATGGCTCTATTTGCGAAAGGAATTGGTTTCTAAATCCGGCCGATTCATTCACTTTGATACAGATCCCGATTCAACCTTACTGCAAGCCACGCAAGTACCGTCCGCAAAGCCATTCGGAACACCCCAACTTGCGATGGCTGAAGAACCAACGGTGAAATTAACAGAAGATAAAGGTTTGGGCAAGTGGCGCTGGCAGCTTGCTGTGGTACCGTGGGGGCAGATTTTGCGGCGGTGGCCATGCGCGATAGTTGCGCTTATACTAACTCCTTGGCTGGTGGTATGTAAGAATGGAATCTCCATGATCGCCCGAGTCAACGGAATCATTGCTGAGGTAAGCGACGAATCTGTGCTGGTGACGGTCGGCGACATCACTTATGAATTGCACGTTCCAGCGGTTGATATACAACACTTGCAGGCCCATAAGGGCGAGAAATGTCTGTTCTTTACGCTCGAATACATTGAGGGTAATGCCAGTTTCGGCCAGCTTGCGCCCCGCTTGTTAGGCTTTTTGCGTAATGATGATAAGGTTTTTTTTCAAAAATTTATTACCGTTAAAGGTATTGGCCCGCGCCGGGCGTTGCGGGCGCTGACCGCGCCGGTAGGCCAAATTGCCGCCGCTATTTGCCGCAAGGACTCCAAATTTCTTACCAGTTTGCCGGAAATCGGTAAACGCACCGCCGAACAGGTTATCGCGGAGCTTTCCGGCAAGGTGGACCATTTTGCCACCGGTGGGGCGGGCGCTGCATCCGTGGGCTTAGCAGCGCAGCGGCTGGAAGAACTGGAGCAGGCCATTACCGCCTTGGTTTCACTAGGCGAACGTCGGGCCGAGGCTGAAAACTGGGTGGATCGGGTATGCCGGGCGGACCCGGAACTGAAAAGGACTGCGGAGATTGTCCGTGCCGCCTATCGCCTTAAGGCTGGTACCGTCTAATGCCAACTCGGAGATGCTATGGCTCGAGAGCGAATCGTCAGCGCAGCGTCACTTCCGGAGGATGAACCCTCGCGCTCCGGACAGTTGACGCTGCGCCCCAGGAAGCTCGGCGATTACATCGGTCAGCCGGAGCTTATTGAAAAACTTCGCATCAGCGTGCAGGCTGCTAAGACGCGTCAGGAGGCGATGGAGCATGTATTATTGCACGGCCCTCCCGGGTTGGGAAAAACCACACTGGCGCACATCGTGGCGTCGGAACTCAACGGTTCCGTGCCGCGCATTACCAGCGGTCCCGCCCTTGTGCGTCCGACGGATTTGGTGAGCATTTTAACCAACTTGGGCCGTGGCGATGTCCTTTTCATTGATGAAATCCACCGTATTCCCGCAGCCGTCGAGGAATATCTCTATCCCGCCATGGAGGACTACTGTATTGATGTGATGATGGGTGCGGGCACGCACGCCCAGTCCATGCACATGGAAATTCAGCCCTTTACGCTTATTGCCGCCACTACGCGAGCGGGACTGCTTTCCGGACCGATGCGGTCGCGTTTTGGCATCGTGCATCATCTGAATTTTTATTCTCCGGAAGATCTCCTGCGAATCGTACGACGGTCGGCGGAACTTCTGAACTTGCCGGCCGAAGAAAAGTCTCTCTTGCTCCTGGCGCATCGAGCCCGTGGCACGCCGCGGGTGGTGAATCGCCTGCTGCGTCGCGTGCGTGATTTTGCCGTGGTACGGGGACAGGGCCAACTAACTCCGGCAATTACCCAAGATGCGCTAAATCTGGAAGCCATTGATGACATGGGCCTCGACGAGTTGGATCGTCGATTTATGCGAGTGCTGGCGCGGGACTATGAAGGTGGTCCTGCCGGACTGGAAGCTCTCGCCGCCACCATGGGTGAAGAAGCGGATACGCTGGAGGATGTGGTGGAGCCGTTCCTCTTACAGATTGGCTTTTTACGGCGAACTCCCAAAGGCCGACAGTTGACCGCGGCTGGGTTCACCCATATCCACTTAAAACCACCGGCCCAGCCTCCAACCTCCGACACGTCCACCCTCTTTCCTTCGTCCGGATCACCCTGAACTACGCGCCCCGGTGAGGGCCATCACGGTATGGGACCGCGCAGAAATAAATTCGTATTTTCCGGCGCTGCGGCTTTGTCTGAAATTTTGGCCGCGGCTGCGGGCGAGGCGCGACGGCCGCGCATCCCCCCCAAGTGGCTCTGTACGGAGCGAGCCACGAAGCCAGCGACCAAAAGAACCAGCCGGAAAGTACAAAGTTATTTTTGCCCGGTCCCTATCGTATCCTTGGTGAAAGCGGTGATAATACTACCCGTCGCCATCAATCCTCGCCAAAATGAGCATTTACCAGTCGCTCCAGGGCGTCCAGCGCTCCCGCGGCATCATCACCGTCGGCTTCGAGCTTAAGGCCCGTGCCTTCGGTGGCGGCCAGCATCATCATGTGCATGATGCTCTTGCCGTCCACGCACTGGTCCCCTTTCCACACGCGAATGCTACTGTGAAATTGGTTGGCCAAGTCCACAAATTGCATGGCGGGTCGGGCGTGCAACCCCAGCTTATTTTTGATTGTTATGAGCCGGTCCATGGTTCCTGCGTTGATACATTCTCTGGCTATGCGGTCGAACAATTCGTCCGCCCGGCCAGGGCTACGTGGTCTTGCGAGCAGTGGCGGCCTGATCTACTTCGGCAATCAGGTCCATCGTTTCCTCCCGGGTGGCGGCCTGCCGCAGAAAGCGACGGAACGAATCCTGCTGGAGGTGGCGAAAAATAATTTCCATCGCTTCAAGGTGCAATTCCGGAGCTTCCGGTGGGGAAAGTAATAATACCACCGTATAGACCGGCGCTTCATCCAACGAACAAAAATCGATGCCTTCCGTGCTGCGCCCAATTGTTGCCACCCGCTCTTTAACCGCGGGGTGTTTTGCATGGGGCACCGCCACGCCCTTGCCAAAACCGGTACTACCGTGCTTTTCCCTCTCCAGCAACGCTTTGGTGATGGACCCAACCTGATCCACAGGCACCGCCCCTGTCTGCGCCAACGCTTCAACCAACTCCCGAATGGCACCTTCTCGCTGGGTAGCCTTGATTTGGGGCAAAATCGCGTCTTTGACAATTAAATCAGCAAGCTTCATAACAACCTCGAAAAAGGCACTGCACACGGATAACCATTGAACGCACCAGGAACCGCATGACCTGCTGTGTCAGTCCACGTTTGCAGGGTGTTCGCCGCCTTTTGGTATTGCAAGCTTCGCCGGGGGCTTGCCACGTTATGCGTTTGGATGCTTACGGTTCCGAAAGCGCTCCTTATGGTCAGTGAGTTGTCGCTCCAACTTATGCACCGCCTGATCAATGCACGCATAGAGGTCTTCGCCCACGCATGTGCCGACAAACATATTGCGATGTTCCGCGCTGACAATAATTTCAACGCCTTTTTGCTTGTCGGCACTGCCATCAAGGATCACCTCTATTTCCTTGATCAGATCATAATGTTTGAGCAGTTTTTTGGCTCTTTCCTGGGCATGCTCTTTAATTGTCGCCGTTACGTCCAAATGGCGTCCCGTCACCGTAATAATCACCAGTTCTGCTCCTGAAAAATAGCGGCAACACCGATACCGGCACAAGCCGGCCCATCGGCGCATCTTCTTTAGATAAAGTATCTTGAGCGGACATTAGCGTCAACTGTACCGGGTTTGTGACAGAGCACTATGCCGCCGGTGGCATTTTTTTCACGCAGTAACCTTGCTTGGCGCTCAAGGCTGAACAAAGGTGAATTTCAACGACATTCCATTTTTGCTGGTGGCGGCCACGCGGCTGGAGCAATTGCCCTTAGGAGGGGCGGTTCCCAAGCAGCAACGACTTTGCGGAGGCTAAGAATTGTCCCAAGCCATCAGACGCCGACTTGCAGACAGTGTTCAAGACGTTGTTGCGTGTAAATGCAGGTCAGCCGCCAGGTGGAAGCCAGTTTTTCCAACTGTGTCTGCTTCGCCCCTTGCGGCAGATGCACACGCAATACCAGCCCGCCGGCATAGGTAAACTCCACCGCACGGTCCTCCACGATATGGGCCGTTGCTGCCGGCAGATGCAGTGTCCATTGCACCAGACCGTCCGGGCTGTTGGTCGGTTCATCGATGATGCGCAAAGTTTCCGGCGCATCCCAGTAAAATGTGCGGATCACCAGCGGCATGGGCTGGTCGGGCGGAATATCCACAATTTTACCCGCGAGGTCGAACCGCGGGAAGGGAATGCGGCAACGAATGTGATAGCCGTCGGCGGAGGTTTTCCGGCAGGCGGTTACTTGATATCCGGCGCGGTCTAGATGTTGCACCGGTTTATGGTTGGGGAAGCCGAGTACATTGTGACCGAGGTGCTGAAGCTTGAGTGGTCCGCCGCCCAAGTCGGCATCGGCGCACAGAAGTTGCCGATGGTAATACCACCAGAAACTGCTTTCGTCGGGATGGTAATGGCCCCAGGCGTCGCCGCAGCGTATGACCAGCAGGCTTTCCTCGGGGGTGTTAAAGCTGGTGCGGGCCATGGCTCCATAGCCCGGCAGATTTAGCAGGTTTGGCATGGTCGGGGCCTTGGCGGCAGGGATAGTACTTGGATCAGCCTGTAAGAGGGGTGAAAATATGCTGACTTGCGCCTGCTGCTGGGTAAGTTCAGCACCAGTTTGGCGCCAGGCCCATAGATAAGCCTCTTTTTCTTCCGGGCATAAATTGGCCAGCCATCCAAAAAGATACCCGTACCCATCTTGGTGTTTATAGCCGTGGTCACCGATGGCCGGAATGCCGCGATGTCCATCAAGAA
>JABEVA010000008.1 GCA_013044065.1 Phycisphaerae bacterium | reverse complement strand
TGTTCCATGGTGCGCGGGCCGATGATCGGGCTGGTGATAACCGGGTTGGCCAGCATCCACGCCAAAGCCACATCCGCGGGCTTTTCGCCCAGCTCTGCGCACAGCCCTTCCCATTTTTCCAACTGTGGCCTGATGGCCGCAATGCGCTTCTGCATGCCTTCCGCCGCCCGCCGACCTTCTTTGGCCCCGCCCAACACACCCCCAAGCAGGCCGCCGTCCAGCGGACTCCACGGAATCACGCCCACCCCATAATGGCGGCAGCACGGCAGCACTTCCAATTCAATACTGCGACAAGCCAGCGAATACTTGCTTTGCTCGCTGACCAGCCCCAGAAAATGCCGCCGCGACGCCACCTGGTTGGCGGTGGCAATATCCCATGCCGCAAAATTGCTGGATCCAACGTAAATAACCTTACCCTGCGCGACGAGCAATTCCATGGCCTGCCAGATTTCATCCCAAGGCGTGGTGCGTTCAACGTGATGCATCTGGTATAAATCAATATGATCCGTCTTTAAGCGCCGCAGACTTTCTTCCGCCGCCCGGCGGATGTGCACCGCGCTTAACCCACGGTCAAATTTAGCATTACCCATTTCCCCATAAACTTTGGTGGCCAGAATCACCTGTTCGCGGCGGTGGCCGCCCTGGCCGAACCATTTGCCGATGATCTGCTCAGTAACGCCTTCCCCTTTTTTCCAGCCATAAACATCGGCGGTATCAAAAAAATTCAGCCCCAGCTCCAAAGCTTTGTCCATGACGGCAAAGCTCTGGGCCTCGGTGGCGTGCGGACCGAAATTCATGGTCCCCAGGCATAATTGGCTCACCAGCAAACCGGTTCTTCCCAACGGCGCGTACTGCATAAAAAACTCCTTGATCAATAGATCGCCAAACTGTATTCACAACCATCAATGGTTATGATACCCGATCGGAATGCCGGAGGAAAGTCCCTCCGCGGACGCGCAGCGCCACCCGGCGCGATGAACCGCGCCAGGTCCTCAATGGCGCAAGCTGCTGAACAAGCCTGACACAGTCCGACTAAAGTTGATTGGTGCGGCGGATGTATTCCATATACGGTTGCAAATGGGCACCTGGGCACAGCGTGGAGACCAACTCCTGGTGGGTATAGCAATGGTAAATGGGTATTTGATATAAATTGCGTAACACCCGTCCAAAATGGACAATCCGATGCAACTGCGCTGGCGTGGGCGTTTGAATCATAAAATTTCCCACCGAAACCACACCGATGTTGTGGGCATTCCAGATCCACCGGCCATGAATGGGACGGGTCGGGGCATTTTTCCATTGCACGTAGCGGTCCAGCCAGTGCGGCGGGGCAAAACCATCGCGCACATGCTCACCGCGGTATTCCAGCTTGCGCAATTGCCACACCCGGCCCACGCGGTCGATTCCGAAGTGATAGCCTATGTCCTCAAACCCCTGGCTGCGCTGCCACTGCCGAATGGCTTCCCAGTAGCGGGCGGTGCCTTCATAAGAATTATCATAGAACGGAGTAGGATCGCCGGTGTGATGAAAGGTAATCAGCCGCACCCCATTCATCGGTTGAATGGTGCGCATGTTCGGGCCGATGGTAGTCCAGCCGGCCCGCGGAATAATGCCTAGCGCCCCGACCGGGCGCAGCGGCTGGCGCACGGGTGGCCGATAGGTGCTCATGTGAAAATTCACCGGCGGGGCATAGCCCACATCCGCCGGCCCCCCCACCGAACCCGCATCCGCCGGCAGCATCCCATCCGGCAATTCACCCACAGTGGAAGACACCGCCTTGTTTTGCGCTGTACAAGCCGCCAATCCCATCGCCGCACCAGCCAATACCAATCCGGAAAGAAAATCCCGTCGCGTTACCGGGCCTATACGCGGCGCGCCTTTGACCATGCCCGGCGTCCAAAGACCTATCCGTTGAGTTGACACCTCTAGGCCGGAAGTCCCAAGTTCAATTTCCGCCGCGTTATCACCCATTTTATTTAATGCCATCGTGTTTCAGCTCCTTGTATTGCGCCGTTTCATCGCAGGTGTTCTTAAAGTGTAACCTTTTTCATGGCCGAACCAAACGCCAACCTGCCGAAGGTAAACTCGCTCCATCTACTTTCGCCGGCCACGCGGCCCACGTTCTAAAGTCCTCGGCACCGGCCCGGCCTTGCCGGTCGTGCAGTTTCCAAGCCCTCATCTGTTTGTCTTGCACAAGCGTGGGGCCGACGCCGCTCGGGCCTTACCCCACCACAGTCGCGCCTTTCATTCGTACTCCGCTTGGGGCCATGGGTTCAAAAAAAACCGCAATTTTGCATCCATCGTCCACAGCGCGTCTTTTTGCCGGGGCTTCGTACTGGCCTTTAACGCCCGGGGCAATGACCATCGGTGCCATCAAGCCCAACGCCACGACCGCGTCGGCTGCTGCGACGGCCGATAAAACCGCCCGTTATCCTTTCACAGGCGTTGCACCAAATGCGCCATCCGTTCCATGACTGCGGCCACCACGCCTTGATAAATGGTTATCGGCATTTGGGAGGGCGGCAGTTAAGAATCTGAAAGGCTTTTTTGCAACCCCCCAACGCGCACCGTTGGCGGCCGTGGAAATTTTTTGAGTTCGCGCTGTTGCGCGATTCGGTTCGGTCCGGTATACTCGCGATTACGGTGATCGGGCGAAATGAAAAATGAATGATGCTCATGGCACTCCTGAACTCGCCACCACATGGCAAAACTCCGCGCCCCTTCCCTATTGTTCTATGGTGGTGCCCATGTACAACGAGCAGGATTCCGTGGCCGAACTCTACGCCGGTCTTACCAAAAATCTCTCATTGCTGGGGCGGCCCTATGAAATTATTTTTGTCGATGACGGCAGTCGCGATGAAACTTATTCGCGTCTGGCGGAAATTGCGGCCGCGGATTCGCGGGTGCTGCTGATAAAACTGCGT
>JABEVA010000079.1 GCA_013044065.1 Phycisphaerae bacterium | reverse complement strand
TGCCATCGTTTCTTGCAGGACACGCACCTCCCGACGCCCGGCCAGTTGGTCCAGCCGTGGATCGTCCGAGTTTTTCAGCGGTGCCAGTGCGGCAGGATCCTTGAGGAATCCAAGTTGTCTGTCCGTTCCGCTCATGGGTCATAGTAAACCACATTTGTGGCGCTGGCGCAAGTTAAGATTGTGTTAAATCTTCGCTCGCTTTCTGCAAGTATTTTTGCCGGACAGTATTGGAGGTCTATCGGGACGGTGAATAACCCGTCGTCACTCCCGTCCCCCGTCTTTGATTGCGGCCGCAGCCACGCTGGGTTCCAGGTTTTCATCACCCCAGCCGCGGCCGGGTGCTGGCCGCCGCGCGAAGACCACGAAAGAAAAAAATAGGCCGCCAACTGTTACAGCACAGTGGGCGGCCTATGTTATGGGAGGAAGATCGTATAGCTCTCTAGCCAAATCCCTGGGCCAACCATCCGGTTGGCATTTTTGCTTCTTCAAGGCCTTAATTTTTTATCGGCTCACTACAGTCTGGAGCTTTAATAAAAGCTCACATTTTTTCCACACACCTCGCGAGTCCGTCTACCACCACCAAGGGGCCATGGCTTGCCAAATCCCGGCCGGCTCTTAACCGCATCGGTCAAGCCTCTCCGGCGAGTTACATGATCATAGCGAGGCCGGAAGCATAAAGCAAATCACCGGTCCAAGCCAATCCATTCTTGGCTCAGATCGCCCAACAGAACACTATGATGATGCACGCGTGGTCGGACAATGTCAAGCGAACAAAAAAAGGTCAGCAACTGTGCATCACAGTGGCTGGCCTAGGTTATGGGAGGAAGATCATATCGGGTGATACCAATCACACCCGCATTATTTTTACTTGAAAGCCACGCTCACGCTGGGGTTATTTTAGCTCATCACCCGAATGAGCGTTGGCTTTTGTTTAACTCTCCATTCCCCTTACATCTATATAGTAGGCATAGTTCTTAGCAGAGTCCAGAGGAAGTGACGGTTTTTTTATCACAACTGTAAGTCCATTAAAAATTGTAGTTTCTATCTTTGTCGCAGGCGCGTTTTTGCCAACTGGTATGGGCGAGTGCGTAGCAAGTTCCACGGCTCGCCGTAGAGCGCATAAAGCGGCTTATCCCGCACATTTGAAGCCGACCAACCGTACCATACCGAAGGCCGACCTTCCGGGGACCCGACGGCCCTACGGCTGCGTTTGCGGAGTCTTTTTCTCGGCCATGAGATACAGAGAGATTCTTGCGTCTCCCTCCCAAGCTCTTTCCGGCGTTGCAGCTCTTTCCCTCTTGGGGGATTGGCCCGTGGCCGGTCGCATGATCCGTACCCCGTAGGTTTGCCGTGGCTCTGTGGCCGCGATCTTTTCACCCAGATCATCAAAAACCCACCACAGCCTCACCCGCTACGTCCCGACGTCCGCTGCCGCCTGACGGTCCCAAATCTTCTCCGCACGGCGCGGAGAAGTTACGACTTGAGAATGTAAAGACCCCCGATGCCATTCATGCGGCCACAGCCATGGAATGTGGCGCTGATCTGGTTCTGACCGGGGATCGCGATATGCTGCGTGTGAAGGAACTAAAGGTGGAACTGGTGTAATGCGTGGTGGCAACCCATCAAAAAATGTTTCTCCGGCCCGGTTCCCTCGGTTAAACTGTTATCCATAAACGCGGCGCGGCCACCAGGGTAGACGGTGGTTTGGCTTGCGAGTGGGTGTGCCGTTGGATTCGCCGTGGCTACGGCATGCGGGGACGCCTGCACCACAAAACAGGGCCAGCCGGCTGCGGTGGTGATGGGGTGGCCACCGGCATGTGATGGCCGGTCTGCACCGGCACCGGGTTAATCAAATTGCCGCGCAGGCACTGGCTATCGCGCGACGACGACGCTACAATGAAACCTGATGAACCATGGGTGTAACATTGACGATCCCCGCGGCAAAACCATTCGGATGGTTCTGGGCCGGATTTTTCTTGGTGCGTCGTTGGCGCTGGGTGTGGCGGCATGGTTGCTGGCCCGAAATTGGCTCTGGTACCCAATGGGCGGGTGTTTTGTGGTCGGAGGCGTAATGTTGTACGAGGGGGCCAACCGCTGGTGCATTTTACGCGCCATGGGCATCAAAACTCCCCTATAGATCGGCGCTGGGCATTGGGTTTTCGGCGGGCTGGGCGTTTTTCTCAGCGGGCGGTTTTTGAGCGACGGTTTTGGCATGTCATTGGAAGTATCAGCCTGCGTTATCTGCAAAAATGAAGCGGCGCGCATTTCCCAGTGTCTGGATTCTCTGGTCTGGTGCAGTGATATTGTGGTCGTGGATTCTGGGTCCAGCGATGGCACTCCCGAAATTGCCGCGGCACATGCGTCCAAGCCGCGGGTCATCTTGCACGCCTGGTCGGGCTATAACCGTCAACGCGAATTTGCGGTGAGTCATTGTGCCAGCGACTGGGTGTTGGCTTTGGATGCCGATGAGGAATGTTCTCCGGAATTGGCGTGCGAAATTCAAACGCTGATGCCGGTGGATAACGCCGGCATGTTCCGCATCCCGCGAAAAAATTTTTTAGCCCAGCGTGAAGTTCGATGTTGGTCGCCGGATTATCAAACCCGGTTGCTTCATCGCCGCCGCACGCTCTGGGATACCGATGGCGTGCCAGAAGTACGGCGGCCGGCGGCCGGCTTTGAAATCATGACTCTCAAGCAGGCCCTGCTGCATAACCGATTCCGGCCATACGCGGAAAGCGATCTTAATGACGGGGCTACCATGGCAGAGCGGGCGTCGTTGCTGGCGGGACATCTGCAAAGCAAGGGGCGTCATGCCGGATGGGGCAATTTATTGTGTCGTCCGATCTTGACGTTTTTGAAGTATTTTATTTTGCGGGGCGGATTTTTGCAGGGGCGATTCGGATTGGTGATCGCCTATAAAACCACCATCGGGGTGATGCTCAAATATTCCGTACTCTATGGCCGAGAGGAACTGGCATCTGTGGATTTGCAACCGCAAGCCCCAGCGGCGTTTGCGCCTCCCGCGGAATCCAAAAATTGTTAAAAATTATGGCCGCTGGTGCAGGCACTGTTCCAGTTTGGCCACGTTGGGCAAAGACAGCAGATGGGCATGGATCAACCCCATGAATCCGGCGCGGAATAGCTCCACAATTTTGGCATCGGGCAAAGCGGAGAGCTTCGATTCATCCACGGCATGGAAGCCGCGCAGGGTCAGAGGCTGGCCTTTGGCATCACGGGCGTGAATTTCACGGGCTACCAGCAGGTTTAATTCATGGAGCTTGGCCGTGAAGGCGATCGTTTGGCGTATATTGGCTTGATATTGGCCGAGAAATGTCAAAGCATTTTTCAGCCAGGGTGTTTCCTGGCCTTGCTCATCAAAAAGCGGCTCGCCGTCCGCGGCTTCCCAGCCAGGAAATGCCGTGTCAATGCAGACCGTGAAATCTTGGCCGTTGTTGCGTTCGGCTAGAACAAAAGGGTAGCGGCGGATAAAGGCGGGTATGTACACGCTGGCCCATTTTCCACCCGCATCCACAAAAAGATTTTCATTGTTGCGCAGTCCCAGCACGGCTGCGGGCATCAGCCGATCCACGGACGGACCCGCAAAGACGATGGGAAATTCGGTAGCGGCGCGGGGAAATTCAAGCGTGGTCACAGGTACCGAATTGGTTTGGCTGGCGAAGGTGAAATCCGCATCGCGCAACTTGATCTTGCTGTGGCGGTGCGTGGCCCGGTCCAGGGGCACTGGTTTCTGATAAAATAATACCGTGGGGATGGGTTCGGTCATTTTGTAATCCTCTGTTGCAATCTCTCTATGCCACAGGACGTGACCACAAGGTTC
>JABEVA010000078.1 GCA_013044065.1 Phycisphaerae bacterium | reverse complement strand
TTGTCCATGCCTATCCTGTCTTCCATGTTAAGGCGACCACCGAAACACTGCCGACGGATTTCATCCCATTCGGGAGCGTTGGCGCTAAAGAAAAAGTTATGATGTTCATCTCTGCGCCGTAAAACTTCCGCGAGTCGCCGGGAATCAGCGAGAATTTGCGAATCTCCGCCGAGAATCTCTCGGGTGAGCTGGCGAAGCTGACCCAGAGCACTGTGGCTGGTCGCGGTACTAAGCCGATAAAACATGGAGGTGCCGTCGCGACGGACCTGGGCAATATGGGCATCAATGAGAGTTTTTACATGTCGAGAAATGGTGGATTGAGGCAGTTTCAGGGTCTCGGAGAGCTCTCCGACGCGCAACCCCGGAGGTGCGGCTTCTTCCAGCAGATGCACGATGCGTACACGCATCGGATCAGCAAGCGTACGCAGCATCTCCACCCATTGCGTCGCGGCCGATGTGTATCCGGAGGAAGCTTTCTGTGGCAATAATCCGTTCATCCGGATACAATGATAAAGGAAAAGGATCGGCTTGGCAAGCCGGCACACCGGAAATGAACCCTGCCACCAGGAGCCTGCGGTGATGTATCCGCTGAAATTTGTCCCCGTATTCCAAGAGCGGATATGGGGCGGAAAAAATCTTTATCAGACGCTGGGACGCCCGGTGCCCGGTGAATTGCGCACGCACAACGTCGGGGAATCCTGGGAATTCGCGGACTTGGCACCCGGTTCCGTCCAATCTGATTCCCGCGGGGCCAATCCTGATGGTAGCCTTAGCAGCCGTGTGGCCAATGGCCCGTGGACGGGGCGCACCATCGGTCAGATGGCCCATGATTGCGCCCTTCAACTGGTTGGACCAATGCGCCTCGGAGCCGATGGTCGCGTACCGTTGCTGGTCAAGTTTCTGGATGCTCATGCGGATCTTTCCGTACAGGTCCATCCTGATGCGGCCTATTGCCGCAACCACCCAGGTGCCAACCTTAAAAGTGAGGCTTGGTACGTCCTTGCTGCGGAACCTGGGGCCAGAATTTTTAAGGGGCTCCAGCCCGGTGTGGATAAAGAAACGCTGCGTCGTGCCTTGGACCAAGGGCAAGTGGAATCGGTGCTGAATTCGATTCGGATTCGGGCCGGAGATTTCCATTATTTGCCATCGGGCACCGTCCATGCCTTGGGGGCGGGAATACTTGTGGCGGAGGTGCAAACCCCCAGCGACACCACCTTTCGTCTCTTTGACTGGAACCGTCTGGGACCTGGTGGTAAGCCCCGAGCGCTGCACATAGAGGCCGCTCTGGAGGCCATCGACTTTGCCGCCCCTTCCCCGGATTCCACTGTGCGTACGGTGCAGATTTGCCCTCAAGGTGGTTTGGCGGATACACTGGTTAGTTGTGCGCATTTTAAGATTTCGCGCATTGGCTGGAGCGGCGGCGTTCAGACCTTGGAGTCCGGACATGCAGGAATTTGGATTATTGTGGCCGGTCAAGGCCTGATTCAGGCCCGTGGAATCGGCCCCACTGCCTTTACGCGCGGGGATGTTGTGTTTTTGCCCGCGGGACTCGAAGATGCCCGCGTGTGCGTGGTCAGTGATTGTGTGCGGCTGGAGATAAGATTGCCCGAAACTGCCTGAATAAGGGCCGTTGCGACGTGTTATGGAGAAGTCAAATATGAAACTCAGATTACAAAAGTTTATGGCCGATTGTGGCGTTGGGTCACGCCGTGCCTGCGAAGACATGATCTTGGCCGGAAAAGTGCGCGTAAATGACGAGGTACGCACCAAACTTCCAGTCCTCATTGATCCGCAAACCGACAAAATCACCGTGGATGAACGCCTGCTTGCGGTGCTCGCCCCGGAATCACAAGTTTATTACATCCTCAACAAACCCAAAGGAATATTGGTCACCACCAAAGACCCCGCAGGTAGAAAAACCGTTTATGACCTCATGCCCAAAGTGCCCCAACGCCTGTTTTCCGTGGGCCGTCTGGACATGGATGCCCGCGGACTGATTCTGATGACCAATGACGGCGAACTGGCCCATCGACTCACGCATCCGCGATACGGTGTGGAGAAAACCTACATCGTTCAGGTGGATGGGCGTATGGCCTCCCCTGCCGTGGAAAGTATAAAAAAGGGGGCGTGGCTCGGCCCCGCCGACGGCACGGACAAACCCATCCGCACCGGGGGCCTATCCGTGCGTGTGCTCGCCCGTGAACGACGCTATACGCTGCTGGAAGTAAAACTCATCGAAGCGAAAAACCAGGAGGTGGGGCGGGTTTTGGCCAAAGCTGGTCATAAGGTGCGCGACATTCTGCGTGTGGCCATTGCCGAAAAAATAACCCTTAAGGGCTTGGCCCCAGGCCAATGCCGGCCTCTGGAAGCCTGGGAAGTACAGTGGCTTTTCAAAGCCAGTTCGCCGGAATTTCACGAATCCAAACAGGCGGCCACCCAGGCATGGTATGAAGAAAAGGAAATGGAAAAGGAACGCAAACGCCTGGCTAAGGAAGGTCCCCCCATGGATACCGCGGCCAACGAACCTATTAACACCGCCGAACTGTGGCAACCACCTGTGCGCAAGGTTAAACCAGGAGCCATGGTGCGAGCGGTTTTGCGCCCCAAGCGGGGTTGGCATGAACCGGCGCGCGGACCCCGCGTACCCAGACCCCGGCCGCGTTATGGCCAGTTATAAGCAGGCGGTCTTAGCTGATGTCAGAAGCCAATACTCATTCATCAACGCCCCAAGCCCATTGTGCCGTGGCGTATGATCCGGTTTACGACCGCCCCATGGTAGAACATCCGTTTCTAGATCTACTGAGTCGACGGGTGATGGTATTTGACGGCGGGTTGGGCACGCAGATTTTTGAAGCGAACCTGCCTCTGGCGGATTTTTGGAATTTGGAAAACTGCCCTGAAGTTCTGGTGCTAAGCCGCCCCGATGTTATTGAGAAAATTCATGCCAGCTACTATGCCGCCGGATCCGACACGGTTGAGACCGATACCTTTGGGGCGAGTAAAATTGTACTAGCTGAGTTCGGCCTGGCCGAGCGGTGTCACGAAATCAATGTCGTCGCCGCCCGCCTTGCCCGCAGAGCAGCTCAAAAATACACCACCGCCAATAAACCTCGGTTTGTGGCCGGTTCGGTGGGACCGGGCACTAAGGCCATTACCTTGGGTAATACCACCTTTGCCATCATGCACGATTCCTACCTAGAACAAATTCGTGGCCTGCTGGAGGGCGGAGTTGATGCTATTATAATTGAAACATGCTTTGACCTATTGCAGGCCAAAGTAGCCGTCATCGCGGCATTTGACGCCATGCGCGAGATGCGAAGACGTATTCCGGTGATGTTGCAAGTCACGATGGAAACCGTGGGAACGATGCTGCTGGGCACGGAAATGGAAGCGGCGATTGCCACCCTGGAAGCCTTGCCCATTGACGTTTTGGGAATGAACTGCGCCACCGGCCCGGAATTGATGCGCCCGCACGTGGAAACGCTGGCGCGACACTGCACCCGATTCATTTCTGTACAGCCCAATGCCGGCTTGCCCGTTTTAAGCGAAGGTCGTACCCATTTTCCACTGGGACCCGATGAATTGGCCGCCGCCCACGTCGAATTTGTATGCAAATTTGGCGTGAATATTGTCGGCGGCTGCTGTGGGACCACGCCGGAACACATTCGCCGTGTAGCCACGGCTGTGGCCGACCTTACCCCCCTGCCCCGCGCGGCCTTCCGTCGTCAACCCAACGCCCGCACGGCCCAGATTTCTTCTCTTTATGCGGCCGTACCTGCTCGCCAGGACAATTCCCTTCTCATCATCGGTGAACGCACCAACACCAATGGATCGAAAAAATTCAAAGAACTCCTGGTAACTGCGGATTGGGACGGCTTGGTGGCGATGGGCCGCCAACAGGTGAAGGAAGGGTCACACGCAGTGGATGTGTGTGTGGATTATGTGGGCCGACCCGGCGCTCCAGATATGTACGAGGTCGTGCGGCGGTTTGCCAAAGAGGTGGCCGCTCCATTGATGATTGATTCTACCCAATTGGATGTGATTGAAGCGGGCCTGCAGGTGGCACCGGGCAAGTGCATTGTCAATTCCATTAACCTGGAAGACGGCGAAGAAAAACTCGCCAAGATGTGCCGACTGCTGCGCCGCTATGGTGCTGCGATTGTGGCCGGCACCATTGATGAAGATAAATCTGAGGCCATGGGCAAAACCGCCGAGCGCAAGGTGGCCATCGCCCGGCGGCTTTATGATCTGCTGGTAAACAAATACGGTATTTTGGAAACCGACATTTATTTTGATCCGCTGATTTTCCCCATTGTTACCGGCCAGGAAGAAGTGCGTCAACTGGCCCTGGAGACTATTGAAGGAATCCGTCGCATCGCTCAAGAATTTCCCAACTCTCATACCACGCTGGGACTTTCCAACGTATCCTTTGGTTTAAAGCCCTATGCTCGGTCGGTGATCAATAGCGCGTTTTTTGATGAATGTGTCAAGGCAGGCCTAACGTCGGCCATTGTGCATTTCAGTAAAATTCTACCCCGCAATAAAATCGATCCGGAACACTATCAGTGGGCCTTGGATTTAATTTATGACCGCTCGCGTGACGGGTACCGCCCGCTGGAGCTTTTAAGCACCATCGGCGCCCCCACCCGTGTCACCGAGGCCGTTGAAAAGCTGCCACTGGAACAGCGGCTCCGGCGGCATATCATCGACGGGGATCGGCAAAATCTACACCAACACCTTGATGAGGCCCTGCAAAAATATCCACCCCTGGCGGTTATCAACGATCACCTGTTGGAAGGCATGAAAACCGTAGGGGAGCTTTTTGGCAGCGGCCAAATGCAGTTGCCATTCGTCTTGCAGAGTGCGGAAGTCATGAAGGTCGCCGTAGCCTATCTTGAGCCGCATCTTCCCAAGACCCAAGGCCAAACCCGTGGCCGCCTGGTGCTCGCTACCGTCAAAGGAGATGTGCATGACATTGGGAAAAATCTGGTGGATATTATTTTATCCAACAACGGCTACAGCGTCTTTAACCTGGGTATCAAGCAGCCGATCTCCAATGTCATTGACGCGGCTAAAAAGCACGAAGCCCACGCCATCGGTCTTTCCGGCCTGCTGGTAAAATCCACTCTGGTCATGCGCGAAGATCTGATGGAGCTTAATCGGCTGGGTCTGACAATACCCGTGATTCTTGGTGGTGCCGCCCTGACCCGCAAATATGTGGAATCCGACCTCCGACAGATTTACAAAGGGCCCCTCTTTTATGGCAAAGACGCTTTTGAAGGCCTGAAAGTGATGGATTACCTGTGTACGGGCCGCACGCAAGAAATTCTCATGGCCACCGGTGAAAGCCAGGAGTTGGCGGCAGCACGCTGCGCCCCCCCCACCGGCAAAGCCGCCGTGCCGGCCGTGCCATCAACAGCAGTTGCGGCCCAACCGGACCAGACACAATATGCCCCGTCGGACATTCGCCACGACAACCCTGTCCCCCCTTTGCCATTTTATGGCAGTCGTGTGGTCAAGGATATTCCGCTGGATGCCGTTTATCCTTATATTGATGAGGTGGCGTTGTTTCGTGGACAATGGCAATTTAAGAGCGGCACCATGTCACGCGATGACTTTCGCCGCTGGACACAGGAAAAAGTTCAACCCATTTTCACCCGTATCAAGCAAAAGTGCCGCGATCTGAAATTGCTCAACCCTCAGGTGGTTTATGGGTATTTCTATGCGCAAAGCGACCGGAACGATTTGCTTATCTATCAACAGGATCAAAAGACTCCGCGCTTGCGGTTTCATTTTCCACGCCAACCTGCAAAAAAGCGGTGGTGTCTGGCTGACTTTTTCCATCCGGTTGATTCCGGAAAGATGGATGTGGTGGCCATGCAGTGTGTTACCGCCGGCCCACAGATGGCCCTTTATGAGAAGCAACTCTTCGAGCAGGGAGATTTCACTGAATACCTGTACATGCATGGTATTGGCGTACAGATTGCCGAAGCGCTGGCCGAGATGTGGCATAAGCGGGTGCGTCAGGAATGGGGTATTGCCGGACGAGACGGCCCCACCATGCGGGATATTTTCGCCTGCCATTTTCAAGGATGCCGTTACAGCTTCGGCTATCCGGCCTGCCCGGATTTGCAGGATGAGGAAAAGCTTTTTGATCTGCTGGATCCGTCACGGATCGGTTGCACGCTCTCTGAAAATTGGATGATTCAACCCGAACAATCCACTTCCGCCCTGATCGTCCATCATCCCGACGCCCGCTACTTCAACGTGGACTGACTTTCTTCCAACTTTGAGATTTTATCAATCGCGTTGGCGTTGCACCGCGCAGAGCCAGGATGCAGGTATAAATTTGCGATCTTGCAGTAGTCAAGGCCATGTTGACAACGCTAAGCCCTTATCGCATCAAATGAGTCCCGGTATCAGAGAGCGGCTGGTGATCAAGGCAGGATCCGGTGCCAAGGCATGTGGTGGGTGTACCGCCATCTTGGCGGCCTTTGGTAAGAGTAATGCGTGGTTTATCCGTCCTATCCTGTCCGCCACCACATTCGAGCAGGCTCATCACCTCAGGGCTTCGCTGGAGTCCACCTCC
>JABEVA010000077.1 GCA_013044065.1 Phycisphaerae bacterium | reverse complement strand
GTCAATATGTATGTACGTGGTGTAAAAATGATCTTCCCTTTTAGCCGGCCGTTCGGTCGACGGGGTGGGTTTGAGGCAACTCCCAAAATATAGGGAGCATTTTATAAGGAGCCATATTATGGCTGGTAAACTTCATTTAGGTATGGTGGCGGCTCTGGTGGTCGCCGGGACGGTGGGTGCGCAACGGGCCGTGGCGACGGTCATCGTCTCCGACACATTCAGGGGCAACAATGGCGACCAGATTATCGGCAGAACGCCGGACACGACGAATCTGCCCGGTGGTACTTGGCAAGCAAATGGCAACGCCTATAACCCAACAACTGGCAAGGGCTACACGAACGAGATCGAGAACAACCAAGCTCTGTTGGGAGCGGACGTTGGCGATGGCATTGCGCTCACCGGCAACGGCGTGCCGACGGAGACGAGCTATACAATCTCCGGCACATTCACACTCGATTTTTCTAATGCAGCCAGCGGAGATTTCATAGGCGCCGGGCTTGGCTTCTTTTCCCAGGTTTCAACCGGCAACACACACGGCTGGTACGATTCATACGGAATCCAAGTGGCGAGCCAGTCCGACGGGAGCGGCGCGGAGATATTTTTATTGGATTCCGGCTCTAATGGAACAACCTATATCTATCCCTACCTGACAAAACTGAGCAGCTTTAACGCCGCCGTGTCGCACACACTCTCCTACACGGTTAATACCGTCACGGGCGATTTTTCGAACGTGGTGCTTGACGGCAGTACAGTGGTTCTCGCTGCCACAGGCCAAACCTACTCGCCGTTTACCCCCGCTAACACGGCGCTTGCCGGAATCCTTGGAGCCTCCTCCGGCGGCAATGATCTCACTGAGTTCAGCAGTTTCTCGGTCGCAACGTCGGTGCCGGACGTGTCGGCCCTGAGCTTGCTGGCCATTGGTGCCGGGGTGCTTGTGCTGGCCGGGCGTCGCGGCGTGGCTCGAGCCTGACGAATGGCCGCAGGATCGCCGCCGGGCGGGTGGTGACGATGGATGGATCCGCCGGGACCGGGATGGCGTGCGGCGTTTAGGGGTAGCGATGGCTACTGCCGGGGCATGGCCTGAGGCCGTCGTCGGATGGGTTCAAAGTTTATCCGCTCCGCCGGGGAGACCCGGCGGAGCGGATTCTGGTCCTGACTGTTAGACGCAGGAGTGTGTGCTATGACCATGGAATCAGGCATGAAGGCGATGGTCGCACCATGCGGGTGCTGCGGACGACAGATGCGGAGTCCTGTGCGCGTGAAACGCGTGCCTGCAGCTGTGCCGCGAAACGGTTTTACGCTGGTAGAACTGCTGGTGGTGATGTTTATCATCAGCGTGCTTATTGCGTTGCTGTTGCCGGCGTTGGCGGCGGCGCATAGATTGGCGCTGGCGACAGACTGCGCCAGCAACGAGCGGCAAATTTATATGTCCTACGCCGAATATGCCAGTGATAATCTGGAATTTTGCCCTGTGAGTTATCTGCCGTGGGAGGGCACCGCCAAGGACGGCAGTCCGTTGCAGCCTTTTGGAAATGTGTATCCGTGGGAATGGAATTATGGCAACATCCCGTATCTGACGAATCGTCCTTGGGGGCCTAATGTATCTTACTCAAGCCCGGACTGCACGGTTAATCTGCCCGCGGTCTACATCTGCCCGGTGGCGGCAGCACTGGATCCGGGCGACATGAATTTGACCTATCCCGGCGGGGGGGGATTTGTCATTCCCAGCTACGCGGCCGACAGTGACTACTATATTGATCAGAATAACAACGGAAAGTGGTACGACCCCAAACTGGACGCACCCAGATTAGTCTATTCTCCCATACTTTCCTATCCTGTGCCCAATCCGACCGTGAATTCGGCGGATGCCGGTTTGCTGTACGAACTTAACACTCCGGCCATGATCAACACGTACGGTGGCGGTTGGCCGTATGCCTGGTGGAAAACTGGAGGTCCCAGCCAATGGTGGAACTTCGGCGATGGGTCACCCTTGGGCACGGTCGGTACGATTTGGGCTCCGTGGCTTTTTGGATTTTTTCACGGTGGATCGGCATCGCAGATAGCTGGTGCTGGGGGACCAGTTGACATGTCCGCCTACGACGAAGTGGGTGACGAGCAGAACGTAACATTTTTTGACGGGCATGTAGCCTTGCAGACATGGTCCCAGATATGGGGTGCTGGGGGGTCCATGTCGCCGTAGTCAGGCGGCGCATCAATGTGGGCAATTTTAGCACAGTCTTAGCTTGAAACTTTTGTTCCAAGCCGTCCGTTCCAGTACAAGCCATGCGTCAAAGCTGGAAACCTCGCGTGGCGAACGTGACGCCATGGCAATGGAAAACTTGCTTTTCGGAGTGGTAAGGCGAGAGCAAATATGTTTTAACCACGATCGGCCGCCTGCAGCGGCTGATGGATCTTTTAGGAGAATTTATGCATCATGATTATTCCGCGAACCGGCAATCCAGCCAGGATGGTCGATTGGTTTTATGCGTCGTGCGCTTCGCCACAGTGGTGATGGTGCTGTTGACGACGCTGGTGCTGGCAGGCCGGGCCGTGGCGGGCGGCATAATCAAAGGCACGTTGCCGCCGATACCGTTTGTCACGCATCCGATGGCGGTCAGCGGCAATTTACAGAGATGGTCGGGCATAGCCGGTGTGCACTATGTGCCGCTGGAGGCGTCGCTGGTGCACAGCTCTGTGCCGGCGGTGCGGGAGCTTCAGGAGCATCCCCATGCGGTGGATCTGAAGCTGTGCTACAACGCCCAGTACCTTTATGCCGCTTTGGACTGGCAGGATCCGCATCCGGGAGTGAATTCAACTCCGGCGGATGATCCTGCGCACTGGGCGCAGGGCGGCGGCGGGGTGGAACTGCATATTCTGACGGCCGGTACGGGGGCAAAGGCGCTGCATGGGGCTTGCTGGCCAATCGATGGAGGGCGGGCCGTAGCGCTGATGGCGCGCAAGGGTGAAAACGGCCATTGGTTCAATCCGAGCAAGAATGGTGCGGCGGCGGCGGTGGCGATTCATGACAATCACCTGGGCTACAACCAGGTGATCCGCATTCCGTGGAGCCTGATTACCGCGGATGGTAAGCCCCCGGCAGCGCGGAAACTCACCGTTATGGCGGACTGTGCCTGGAGCGATTTGACCACGGCGGCTCTTAAATCCATGCCGTTTGACTTTGGCATCATGGGCTCACGGCATCTGACCTACAGTCTGCTGACTGCGCGCAAAGAACTTTTCAAGCGGGGTTACATGCCCAGCTCGAGCAGTTGGGGCAAGCTGCACTTTGGCACCGTTCCGGCGGCCCCGCAGCGGGCAGCCTCCGCCCAGGGTATCAGTGCCACGGCCATGACGGCGTCACAGGCCAAAACACCGCCGGCAATGAATGGCAATCTGGCCTCCTGGCCGCAGAAGGGCTTTGCGGACTTTGCGCTGGCCCCGGCCTTCCTGGGGAAGCGTTACAGCGGCAAGATTGCCGTTCAGTATGACCAGAACAATCTCTACATTGCAGCGCATATAACGTCTGCGGTGCCGCTGTTCAACCAGATGACGCAGGCCACGCAGGCCGGCTTCTGGGGTGGTGATGCGTTGCAACTTCGGCTCAACGATGGTCTCCAAAGCGTCAATCTCTGCGGCTGGTTCGACATGGGCCGCCACCAGCCGGCACTGACGGCGGATGCGGGCGACCTGAAAAATCCGTTCCTGCTGGAACAGGGTGCCAAAGAAACATTCCAGGTGGATGCCAATGGGCAGGGCTATACGCAGGAAATCGCCATACCATGGAAAGTGCTTTTTCCCAAGACGGGAGCACCCAAGCCTGGCGCAAATTGGCGGGCCACGTTTCAAATCTGGTGGGCGGGATTGGCCCCGCAGTTCACGTTGGATGTACCGGTGAAACTCGCGCCGCCGGCGGTGCTGGCGGTGCATTACAAGCTGCCCAAGAGCGGTGCGGTGACGGTGGGCGTGTTTACCAGATCCGGCCAGTTATTACGCTGGATCATCCGGGCGCAGTATCAATATGCCGGGGAGCAAACTCTGCCGTGGAACGGGCTGGACCAGTACCACCATCCGATACCGGCGGGCCAATACATGCTCAAGGTGCTCTATCATCCGCCGTTGACGCTTACGTACAAATTAACCCTGGGCAACTCGGGCACACCACCGTGGCCGACGGCGAATGGCAAAGGTGACTGGCTGGGGGATGAATCCAACCCGCAGGGAGCGGCAACCGACGGCAAGTGGGTATTTCTGGCGTCGCCGTGTGCGGAGAAGGGTTCCAGTATTATTGCCGTTAACAGGCACGGACAGCGCCAGTGGGGTGTCGGTGGAAGTACCGCACCGCGCTGTGTTTCGCTGGCGGTGGCGGGGAAATACTTGTATGCGTTGTATTCCGGGCCGATGCTCACCGAT